>CAXQBA010000085.1:0-4976 GCA_964221885.1 Luminiphilus sp.
TTGAGTTCATGGGTTATGGAAAGCAAAAAATTCCGTTGTTGTTTTGCTAACAATAGTTCTTTTTGTCGGCTTATATAAATACGCCAAATACCAATGATCATAAAAAACAACAGGACAACTGCTTCACCTAGAATCATCCAGCGCTGCCGATCATATTTTTCAATGAGTTTGGTATAAGCTGCAGATTCTTCAAAAAGCACCGCGTTGCTATCTGATGTCTGTTGGTATTGAACGCGCATTAATTCGATCTTGGCATTTTTGGCATCCTCATTTTTGATCAAGAGTAAATAAGACCACCAGCTTCCTGCAACGATTACGTACAAGACCACACCAAAAAAAATATAATCCAGATTTTTAGGCCGCATTCGTTTCATAGCCATGCTCGTTATGTAATCGGATGAATTTTAGACTGAAATATACAGATACGATCAACACCACTAATGACAACACAGATAATGCAGGATAGATCTCCTGAATAAGGAAAAAATCAAATAAGCCATGAAGAGTGACCGCAGAGGCTAATGATATGATCAACCATAGGCGTTTTCGTTCCAAATCAATAAAGAACGCTCGCCCAGCGAAAAAACCCATGAAAATTGCAAAACATGCATGAGCCGGAACGGCCGTGAACATTCGGATCATGGTCGTAGTTACCCCATATGTTGAATTGTACATGACATTCTCAACAATAGCAAATCCCATACTGACACAGACGGCATAAACAATCGCATCTATCGGCTCATCAAAATCCTTATCTGATGTAATTCCCATAAATAAAATGAATTTACACAACTCCTCGGGTAAGGCCACACATAGGAATGACATAATGATCGATGGAACTAAATAATGTTCTGGCGAACCAACGGTCTCTATCAAACACCATTCAGCCATGCCACTTAAAATAACCGCTGGAATCACACTAACGGCACCGAAAAGAACTGTTGCAAATATCAACTTTACGGGTTCTTTATGACGCTTATCGGAATAATAAATAAAAATAACGATCAAAATACCTGGCAGAATAGCCAAAGGTAATGAGAGCCATTGCATAGGAAAAACGTTTCAAGTATGTTATCAATAAACTTGGCAATATGCCATTCGCTTTATAGCTCGAAAATACAGAAAAAAAGAGGTTTGACCATATTATTCATGTAATTTATACTGATGAATACATGGTAATGAAAATCAATTTACCCTACTATGACACCACGAGACTCCAATTCGGAGAGGAAATACAATATTAGGTCTTTGATTTAGCACTTTTTTTAATAAGTTTATGGTGTTACGATTTTAATAACCAACCGTTCGAATTCCTATGCTTGAATTTTTCACGATTTCTAATTTTTTTACCTTAGGACTTTTGGTCATGCTACAAATCGTATTAGGGATTGATAATCTCCTCTATATTTCCATTGTTTCGAAACAGGCGCCAAAGGAAAAACAAAAAAAACTCAGACAGATCGGTATCTTTTTGGCCATCATTTTTCGAATCCTTCTGCTCTATCTTATTGTCAGTCTGATCGATATTTTCAGTGAACCCATATTCAATATTGAATGGACCAATGTATTGGAAGCTCACTTTGATATTCATGGTATAGTGGTTTTAGGTGGAGGTGCTTTCATTATATATACCGCCTTTAAAGAGATCTGGCATCTCGTGTCCCACGACTACATTGGAGAATCTGTGGAAGAGCGTAAACCTGCCAGCTCATCCAAAGTGATCTTTATGATCGTTTCGATGAATCTAGTTTTCTCTTTTGATTCCATCCTAGCCGCTATCTCTTTGACCGATGAGATCGATGGATACTACACTAAAATGACGATTATGGCATTGGCCATCATGGTCAGTGGTATCATCATGATTCTGTTAGCAGATCGAGTGGCTGATTTCTTACAGAAAAATCGGATGTATGAGGTATTGGGTTTATTCATCCTTTTTGTTGTGGGAATCATGTTAGTAACTGAAGGCGGACACCTTGCACATATGAAGATCTTTGATAATGAGATCATGCCAATGAATAATACCACCTTCTATTTTGTGATCTTTATATTGATTGCTATCGATGTGGTACAGAGTAGTTATCAGAAAAAACTGATCAAACTACAACAAAAAGCTATAGAACGGTCAAAAGATACGGAGACCTCGGAATCGGATACGAAAGGAGATTCCAATGATCTCTCTTAAGAGATTGTCAACGTAGATGGTTAAAATCGAGTGTAAATATAGGCTTGGTCATTCCTACTGGCTCTATGCCAGTCGTTGCCTTTAAGTATGTGCAGATCATCAAAGGAAGATGCATTCGTGAATTTCCAACGTCGTTGACCGATTCCATTTCCACCTACGCCTAGATCCGTGGATGCACCTGATTCAACAGTTGTGAAATATAATCCGTCTTCTGCCACATCAACATCAATGATGATGCGAACATGATAAACAGACGTACCTTCTCGTTTGTAATTCACCATCATATCCCCAGCTTGCAATTGAGCAGGCGAGCCCACTTGTTGTTTGCGTTGAATTGAAGCTGTGTTTTGAATACCATGTACCTCACCACTTCCATCTGCAGCGCGATCCATATCACCTTGCTCTAGAAAATTGGCTGCCTGAACCGCCAATCCACTACAGTCTGTGCTGATGCCATACTTAGCTAAAAAATCATACAAGCCCTTAGAGGATGTATCCCTGATCAGATTCTTTTGAATGCATTGCTCTAAAAATGATTCGATCTGAGAAGGTGTTGCTTTTCCAACAGATCCACCGAAACCCAGTCCTTGAACGATTCTATTTACACTCGGATTAGCTCTACGGGCTGCTAAGGCGTTTTCCTTCCGATCGCCCAAATTGATATGATAAGGCGGACGAACCCTAATGGTTTCTCCATTTTGCAATTCGATCTCAATGCCTGAAAATGCCTTGACAAATTCAGCCATCTTTAATTCTCGTTCCGTCTCAGCGCCACCTAAAACACCATCACTTCGATCAGTTACAGTGGCAGTACGTTGTCCGATAAGAAATTGCCAGGTTGTTCCATTCACATCGATCTTTCCATCTTGGCGAGAAATAAATCCGGCATGATCATATTGAAATTGTTTGATCGAATGAATGGTTTTATCATCAATTACACCAGTTATGTTCTGATCATAGTTCCATCGTTCAGCTAAAAGTTGTTGTACGACACGGACATCTGACGGCAAATTCACGCCTCTTTTACCTACAGAATCAGTAATACAAGTTGATGAAGGCAACACTTGGGTTCCCTCTTGAACAGGGTCTATTTGAGGATTTGTTTGTGTATCCTGTGAGACGGTTGAAGCGGACTCATTCGTATTGGAGGACGCTACACATTCTTGATCTGTTATGGGTGTCTGATTGCCCGTTGCAATAGTTTCTTTCGTAGCAATATATTTCGCACTGACCCATTGGTTGGTATCGATACGATACCAATTGGAATCCATTTCATGTAATTCTACTTCCTCTCCTTTTTTAAGCAACCGAACTTTTGAATAATCGGTAGAGGGTCCTTTTCGAACATTAAGCAAGGAAGCGGTAACTTTTCCTTTTTTGATCTGAATGGGTTGTGGACGGGCATCTTCAGCCAAGCTCTGCTCTCTTTGTTTGGCTACTTGAATGCACTTTTCGATCTTGAGCATAAGCACCTCGATCGAATCCAAGTGAAATTTTTCTATGAAATCCAGCTGCCCATCTGATTGATAGACTTTAATGACGGTATTGTAATAGGTTTTGATGCGCTTAAGCTCGAGTTCAAGCTTATCAAGATTGGATTGGATTACTTCCATTGGGAAAAATTGGTGTTTGGTTCAAAATGAAAACTTTGTTTCATTTTAATAATAATTGGATAGCCAAAAATAATAATTTTGCTGCTTACCACCAAATATTCTACCCCCTACTCTCCTTGTTTTTATATTAAATGTTTTGAAAAATAGAAACTTTATGAAAAAGGTAGATCATTTTCTATTTGATAACAGAAAATGAAATAAAGACATCAAAGAATACCAGAATTGATAATTTTTCAATCCCAAATTGAAAAACACAGTTAAATCCAGCAAATAAAGCCTCAATTATTAGACGGAGTTATTAGAAAGAAAAAGATTAAGCCCAACTATCAGGTCCATTCAATTCTACCAAATGATAGACTAGTAGCTCCTTCGCCTTAGTCGATTTTTGATTTACTGGTACAAGATCTTTAATGTGCGCCAATACCTTATCTCTCGACATAGATTCGAAATCAGGCATTTCTACTTCCCATTCCTCATAGCCGGCTTTTACCTTTTGACCTTTATTCTTCAAAAAGTTCATCGAAAACGTATGCCAATGACGTAAAAACAGCACATGTTTGGTCATGGCGTTAAATCGTTGATAGTCTGGATGCGAACGCGCTTCGTTACGTCCCACAAAGGCATTCACCGTCGATTGCAATTCATTCAAATAAGAACGTTCGATCAGCCCATCATTATAGGCTTTATCGTAATAGGACTCCAACGCTGTGACCTCATGGTGAATCTCCTCCAAGGAAAGTTCAGAAAAACCATGATCGGTCATATAGTCACCGGTCTCTGTGGAATAGGTGGCTACGTTTTTATCGCGAATGCCACTTTTACTCGATACGGCTTTCCTTGCCTCATCAAGCCCATCATCGCCGCGCTCGTCGGTTCCTTGAAGCCAATGGCGAATATGGTATTTACTCCCTGTATTCGGACTGGGTGACCAATCAGCATAAGCCCAGATGGTTTTAAGATTTGGAAATAATGCAAGATGCTGCTCCAATTTTGTTTCTTGCCCTGAGTTACATCCTGCGATCTTCAGATCTTCCACCTGTTTAAAGGCATTGGGAAATACCTTGGCCACATTGGCTAGATCTTTAAAACTGATACTGCCCTCATCTCCATCACCCCAAATACTCCAACCCGAGCTGTGTCCAGAAAGGATCATTCGTTTGAATAACTTCTGCCCGGAT
>CAXQBA010000086.1:0-3524 GCA_964221885.1 Luminiphilus sp.
TCCAGATCTTTGATAAATTCTGTAAGTTCTGGGCTTTTATTTAGCATTTTAATTAAACTCGTCATGCCCATAGCACCGTGTAATGGGGTGCGTATCTCATGACTCATGTTTGCTAAAAATTGAGATTTGATATTACTTGCTTTCTTGAGTTGAATATTTGCATTCTTTAATCGTAAGCTATCATCCTCCTTACTTTTTTTCAGATAGTAAATAAGAACAGCAAATGTTGATATTGAAAAAAGAATTGAAAAATTAATAATAAATATAAAGGTTGTCTCATGTTGATTGGTTGATGAGAACCCAGGTACAAAAGCTTCAATTAGTATAATGATCAAAAAACTAGTTAAGGTCATAGAGACACCCATGGCAAATTTTTCTAAAGGAAAAATAGATGCTAGAAGTGCAATGATGAAAACGAAAAAAATGGGGATGTGAGAATGATACCCACCGGTTGTGAACCATTGTTGTATCATGGCCAATAAACCAAGAATAATGGAGGGTGTTATAATCCTATCATATAATCCAAGAAAACGAGAAAAAAAATAATAGATGATACTCAATGTTCCAGATATAAAACCACCATAAACAAGCATAGGTGTATTTTCTATGCCTAATAGAATAAAAGAGTACATATACAATACAACACCACAAGAAAAAAACCAAAAGTTAAATAGTTTTTCCTCGATACGAAGAGAGTCATGACCCGCAATATGTCTAAATATTTTTCGGAGCACTATGGAACAGGTTTTTGTCTTCAATATAATGAGCTTGATAGCTCAAGTTCTCTATTAAATCGATAATTTCTTTTTTTGTCATCTCATCGATAAAATAGGTAGAACTAATTATTAACCAACGATTTGACACACTTAATGTTTCAATTGTTAGTTTGTGATTTACCTCCATTGCTTTTTTTAATATGAAATGTTCATTTTTTTCATCGATTTGACATAAAGGACACATAATAGTTATAGTGGGCGTTGTCTTTTGATCTGTTATCCGGGACTCTTGGATAATGATAATAACATCCAGTTTACCTCGATGTAATGTCCAAGCATTCGGATTATCATTTTTACATTTTTGTGGATCTATTCCTAAGGATTCAATGGCTTCATCAACCAATAAGCTATGGCGTTTTAGTGTACTCATGAAAGATATGGTTTTATCATAGCTAAAAATTCTTTTTCTGATAGTACATGGATACCAAGTGCTTTTGCCTTTTTCAATTTTGATCCTGCTTTTTCTCCAACTACCAAGTATGATAATTTACCAGACACGGCACTTACATTCTTAGCACCTATTTTCTCAACGAGTTCTTTTGCCTCATTCCGTTTCAATTGTTGTAGTGTTCCAGTGAATAAAAATGTGGTACCGTTGAATGGGTTATCTTCATCAAGTTCAGCTTTCTTTTCACTTTCGAGTCTATGTATATTAACGCCAAGTTTCTGTAGGTCATTGATAAGTTGTCGAATGTCATCTTTTTGAAATGTTTTGTAAACTTGTTCGGCTACTTTTGGACCTATTTCATGGATCTCACAAAGTTGTTCAACGGACATATGGCAAAAATCCAATAAAGAGTCTACCTCTGCGATCAGCGTTTTGGCGTTTGTTTTTCCAACATAACGAATACCTAAAGCATAAAGGAGTCGATACGCAGGATTGTTTCTTGAGCTATCTATTGCCTCACGAAGATTCTCAACGGACTTTGCGCCAAACCCTTCTAACGTAGATAGTTTTTCGAAATCAAATTGGTAGATGTCACGAATAGATTTTAGCATACCTAATTCAAAGAATTTATGGACATAGGCTTCTCCGAATCCATCAATATTCATGGCATCTTTAGATACAAAATGAATTAATTTACCGACTATTTTAGAAGTACAATCCTCATTGACACATCTCCAAACAGCCTCTTCAATAGGCTTTTCCAAAGTTGATGAACAGGAGGGACATTGAGTAGGGAAATCGATAGGCTGTTCTTCACCTGAACGAACTTTAGATAAACTTTTAACAATATAAGGGATCACATCACCAGCTCGTTCTACTATCACTTGATCACCAATGCGGATATCCTTTTCTAAAATAAATTCTTCGTTGTGTAGTGAAACGTTGGTTATGGTAGCACCACCCACATCAACGCCTTCTAATCGGGCAACAGGTGTAATTGCACCGGTCCGTCCCACTTGAAAGTCAACAGCTAACAACTTAGTAGTTGCTTGTTTCGCTTTAAATTTAAAAGCAATGGCCCATCTTGGATGGTGAGATGTGAACCCACATTGTTCTTGAAGATTGAAATCATCAAGTTTGATAACCATTCCATCGAGCTCAAAAGAAAAGGATTCCCTCTTTTCTTCCCATGAGGAACAAAATGTAGCTATTTCATCGATCGAGGTACTGAATAGTCGTTCGATCCCTTTTTCAGGGGTTTTAAAACCCAATGATTCAAGGATGTCTATACTATCTGAATGTGACTTGAAATCACGTAATATATCTGTACCACTTTCATCCTCTGCCACACTGATCTGATAAATGAACGCGTCTAATTTTCGTTGACTTACCATCTTAGGGTCTTTCATTCGAAGACCACCAGTGGCTGCATTTCGAGGATTGGCAAAAAGTTGTTCTCCTTTTTTTTGTCGGTCGAGATTAAGATCAGTGAATGTATTTTTGTTTATAAGAACTTCACCACGTAATTCAGCTCGATGAATACCCAATGATTTGAAATCCGCCCACAGAGGTATTGAACGGATCGCTTTTGCATTTTGGGTAATATCATCTCCCTGTTCACCATTTCCACGAGTGGCGGCACGCACTAGATGATTATTTTCATAGACAAGTGCTATCGTACCTCCATCATATTTAGGCTCAACGGTAAAGGCCATTCTGTCAGATGAACCTATTAATCGAATGATGCGCTCATTGAATTCTTGTATATCTTGTTTATTGTAGGAATTTTCCAATGACAGCATTGGACTTAAATGGGTAACTGACTCAAAATTGGAAGTTAGTGAGTTAGAAACGCGCTGTGTTGGTGAATCTGGAAGGACTTTTTTGGGGTTCTTGGTTTCAAGTTCAACCAAAGTGGAAAATAGAGTATCGAATTCCTTATCACTAATTACCGGATCATTATCAATGTAATAACAGTACTCATGATAGTTGATCAATTCGACCAATTGATGCATCAATGAATGATCAATATGTTCTGATAATGAAGCTAGAATTTGTTTGGTCTGCTTGTAATAAGTAGCAGCGGTTTTTTTTTTCAAATGCATAAATTACTTGAATACATAACTGAGTTTTTCAGGACACTTTTCAGTAATACTCTTCTGAATCTCATAGAGATAGATCTTTTTCTTTTTGAGAGTCATCCCGTCTGCATAAGTACTGAATTGTTCACCAAAACAAGTGTTTATATCTGAAAGATATTCAAACCCATCTTCTGATTGGATATAAGAAGATTCGCTGATTGTTGATGTGCAATCACAAAATATTTGAGCTTGGCGTTCACTGAATGATGGTCGAAGTAC
>CAXQBA010000087.1:0-13200 GCA_964221885.1 Luminiphilus sp.
CCTGATTTCACGTTATCTACGCTCGAGAAACACCAATGAGGGAGCAATTCTGGGGATCTATGTATTTATCCTCCTTGTCGGAATTGCCAGATTCGGAGGAATACTGGCCTCCCAGTCTGAAGAGGAACTCTTGCAAACCAATGCCTTCTTACAAGAAGCGCAAGTGGTACAGCAAGACTTTGCGCAGAATGAAACATATGGAAATAGACGCTATGACCTAGGCGAAATAGAATTCACACCAATCGGTCTGCTTCGCACCTCTCCTTTGGCTATTTTGACCGGGATCTATCGACCATTCCTTTGGGAGTCCCTAACTCCCTCCTTGCTGTTTAATGGCCTAGAAGGTATGGTGCTTATATTTTTGACCATTACCTTCCTCTTCCGATCACCCTGGCAAAAACTGAAGACCATAACAGCGAATGAATTCCTGATGTTCTGCCTGGTATTTACCCTACTCATTGCCTTTATGGCAGGGTTTACCTCTATATTATTTGGGGTTTTGGTAAGGATTCGCGCACCGCTGCTTCCGTTCCTGTTTATTTTGTTGACGTTGGATTGGAACAAGTTGATTGGAAAAGATGTTGAAACGGAAACTGAGGCTTCGGTCATAGAGTTGGACACTGAGTAGGTCATCGAGCTTGTCGAGATGCTGTCGAACGTGCGACAAGATACTAACGTGTCAACGTGTCATCTTCGAATTAATTCCGGTGACCTCGACTCCGCTCAGTCACCTCAATAAATTGTAATTACCTCCACTTCGGTCGGTGCTACTCACTTTGCTCGTGGTCACAACTCATAATTCATAATTCATAACTATATTTGACTCTTGGAAAAAACCATCATAGACGCATCCAAAAAACGCATCTTCCCGGACTTTCGGGAGCTGATACGCTACAAGGATCTATTCCTGACGTTAACCTGGCGAGACCTTCGCGTTCGCTATGCGCAAACAACGATTGGACTATTGTGGGCGGTGATCAAACCGGTGTTTTCACTACTCATAATGACTTTGATCTTTGGACGTTTTGTAGGTGTTAAAACAGAAGTGCCACACATTGTCTTCACAATTGCAGGCTTGAGTACATGGACCTATTTTTCTGCTGTCATGAGCTCAGCCGGAGGTTCCATTATTGGTGCCCAAAACATGGTGAAAAAGGTCTATTTCCCACGATTGGTGATTCCACTTTCTAAAGCACTCGTTAGCCTTGTAGACCTTGGAGTCTCACTTTTGATAATGATCGTCTTAATGATCTGGTACGGAACGGCCGTAGAAGCTACGTGGCCCTTAGCTTTTGTTTTTATTTTAATAGCGGCGATAGCAGCACTGGCAGTCGGAATCTGGCTGAGTGCACTCACGGTACGTTACCGCGATTTCCAGCACATCGTGCCGTTTATGGTGCAGATCGGAATGTACCTTACGCCCATTGCCTACCCAGCTGAACTGGCAGCGCAACACTTACCTAAGTGGGCGAGCACGATTTATTTTCTCAACCCGATGGCTGGTGTTGTACAAGGGTTCCGCTGGTCACTATTTGGCGGCACTCCTCCTGGAGATCTAATGTATGTTTCCTTTGGAATGGTATTCCTGTTGTTTTTTACAGGATTGATCTACTTTAAAAAAGTGGAGGATCAAATGGCGGATTTTGTATAACATATAATTGCCAATTACGAATTCAATAAAGTGAGTTTTACAATTTGCAATTCGCCATTCTGAATTCACAATTACTGATTATTTTTTAACCAGCTTCGTCGTCGTCACAAAGTCATCCGAAACCAAACGCAGGATATACACCCCATCTCCATAAGCACTCAGATCAAGCACAGTTAGGTGGTAGCCTTTGGACAACAATTCATTGTCGTGGATCATGTGTACCAGACGTCCGCGATCATCATACAACGCCAGGTATGCATTGGCTTCATCAGACAATAACACCCCAAGCTCCACTGCACCATTTGTAGGATTCGGATTGGGACCAATCAATATTGGATTTGTTCCTTCCACATTCTGACAGCGCTCATTGTTCGTCCAGTCTTCTTCGGACAAAATTGGGGTAGTATATGGCGTAGCCTTCAAACAGGCATATCCTTCCTGGTTATCCTGATCGGAGAAGACCGCTGACGGATGCGAATTCAAAACATAAATCTGCGTCTGACCTGCATAAAGTGTATCGGGATAATCCTCCAATATCACCGTTCCATTCTGCAGGGTCAATTCAAGGTCGGCTCCTTCGACACGCGCTGTTCCTTTATTGTGCAATTGAACGGCTACATCGAAGTACCCATTGTTTTCCAGTAAGAAGAGCTTCTGTACCTCCAGGTCCAACATCGCACGCGAGATCACGAAAGACTGCTCTACGGTATCCGAACAACCGAAGGTATTATACGCAATTAGTTGAACCGTAATTGTTGAATCAAGCAAAACTTCAGCATATGAATGGGTTGGAGACTCTTCAATAGACGAGGTTAGATCTCCAAGATCCCACAGATAGCTATCTCCACCAGTTGTTGTATTGTTGAATTGCACAGGAGAACCTACAATGATAGAACCGCCATTCAACGTTGTAAATGCAGCATTTAAAGTAGGGCCAACAGGTACAACTTTGATCGTATCTTTCTGACAACCGTATTCGGAAATCGTAGTAAGTTTTACAAAGTGATCACCTTCTGTTGTAAAGACAAAATTACTTGGATTACCGTAAAGCGTGTCTAATACATCATAGATCCAACGTGTTGAGTCTATATTTCCATCTGCCACCGTTGAAACATCAGTAAATAATGTCGGCAGTCCGATACACTCATTGCTGAAGGTGAAATTTGGTGCCGGTAAGGCATGAATGGTCACTGGCTGGCTCACTGTATCGGTGCACACCAGGTTAGAAGCGGTAACTAATTGAACCGTATATGTACCGTAGGTCGCATAGCTTTTTGTTGGGTTGGAGGACGTAGATGTTGAACCGTCACCAAAATCCCAGCTGTATGAAACAATAAATCCGGGTGCTCCGATCGTCGCATTGTTTGTCACGTCCAATGGAGCATCGAGACAACCGTCAACAACCGTAAATAGTGATTCCGGAGAAGGATCGATGTTCACCGTTTGTACCAACGTATCTTCACAACCGTTCACATCCGTCACGATCAATTCCACATCAAAACTGTTCACCTCATCGTACACGTGTGCTGGATCAGATAGAGTTGAAGTGTTTTGTCCGCTTGCCGGTTGACCGAAATTCCAGCTCCAGGTACTCAGAGCACCCTCGCCTGCGGTGGAGCCATCGTTGAAATACACGGAATCAGCTTCGCAATGTCCTGTAAAAGTGTAATTCGCTGTAGGCGGAGTATAGACAAAAATCGTATCGATGTACCGATCCCCACACCCACTCTGTGCTAAAATATCCAATGTCACGATGTACATTCCATTGCTGGCATACTCGTTGGACGTATTCTGCACATTATCGGTATTCGAGTCCCCGAAATCCCAATCCCAGCCGGTGATCGGATCACCTCCCTGAGGCGTGGATGCATCCGTAAATACTGTCGTTTGTCCCAGACAGTCATCCGGGGTATTGAAAATGGCCGTTGGCGCATTTCCAAGGATTGTAATATTGACCGTATCCTGTGCCACGCAGCCGTTCACATTCGTCGCTCCCACCCAATACATACCTGTTGTATCTACGCCGTACAACGGTCCTGTTGAGGCATCCGGCCACAAATAACTAACCGTTTCAGGCGCTCCCACCTGTAAATAAAGCTCATTGCCCACACAGAGCGAAGTATCGTTACCGAGTGCTGCAGTCGTCGCATAATTATCGATCGTAAAAGTTTCCGTGCTACTCAAACGCGAACATCCATACCCGTCAAACACCTCTACCGAATAATTTCCAGCACTGGAAATAAAAATACTCGGTGTCGTTTCTGTCGTACTCCACAAGTAGGTAAATCCAGCTCCCAAATCCGCATTCCAAACGACATTACTTCCCGCACAGATTCCCGTGGTTGGTGGACCCGGAATTGCAGGATAGTGCACTTCGATGGTATCGCGGTGTACAAACCCAAAAATGTCTTTGCCTTCTACCCAATACGTCCCTTCATTCACAGATATGGAATTTGTTGTAGCTCCTGTGCTCCAGATGATATTGGCATATCCTGATGTTGCGGTTAAATTCGTGTCGCAGTAACGGTCTTGGACATAAATATCCTCGCCTAGATCGAGAGGTGGTGAGTATTTGTATTTGATATAACTATTCAATCGATACTTTAAATCGGAGTTATAATCATCCATAATTACTAATTCTGTTATGGCGCCATCGAGATATCGAAATTCATAATTATCCGGATTGCCGTTATAAGCACCAAGCAAAAACCTAAAATCTGATTGCATATTAAAATTGCTAAAAAAGACCTCAGTACTTAACAAAGAGTTATTTAATATCAGGTGATTTTCAGAATTGACCCTATCTGTAATTAATTCGTAATAGGAATCCACCGAACTAATAATTGGACTGGTAATTTGCCTGTTTGTATTGTCGTGCCACAAAAAATTTGTGTTACCGGAAAAACGCATTAATGCGAATCTTGATGGTGATCCCAACGCTGTTGACTTAGCAAAAACACATTGATCACTTGAACCAGACATTCTCGTTACTGCACCAACTAGTTGACTGTTTAGACCTATGTCCAATATGTCCCCCCCGACCAGAACATTGCTACCGTTGAAAATAATTGAAGGCTTTCCGTTCAAGTAACTTGACTGAAACTGAGGCCTTTCAATAGAATCTGTTTGACTAAACACAAACTGATTAACACTCTGATCCACCCAACTCACCACACCGTTGTTCCCATCTAAAGTTAAACCACTATCTGGTGTCAACCAAAGTTTTAAGTTTGATTCAATAGAAGGATCATAAATTATAAACTTTTCAGTCTCACCTGATAAAACTCCTCCAGTAGTATTAGCTTTCACTCTCCAGTACCAGGTTCCATAATTTAATGAGGGTGATGTCCAATTCGTTCCGATTACCGCCCCTGAACTTATAACTCCAGATGAAAAATCTGCAACCGGACTCAATTCCACCGTGTAATCGATGGCATCTGCATGACCATTCCAGGATAATGGCACCGTATCATAATACACATAACTGCTGTGTTTCGGGAGTATTCCAGAAAGCTCTTGCGAATTGCAAGCCAAAGTAAACAAAAGTGAAAAAGTGAGCAGTAGTCGATTCATATATTTGTAAAACGTAAAAATAACATTTTGGGTTGTAAATTGAAAGAGCCACTCTCAATCAAGTGAGTTGTGGCCCGTCAAATTACATACAGTTCTTTCTTTAAAGGTTATTCTCGAGTCGATCAAATGTCGTATCTTTACAGCCAACGATTATTCCATGGAAACTACTACCAAAATTCAGCCAAAACCGCAATCCACAAGCGCCAATCTTGCCATACGTATCAGCGGACTGAGCAAGCGCTATTTGATCGGTGGTGAGAAAAAAGGTTCAATTGCAGAAACCCTATCCGGAATGATCGGTGCCAAAAACAATCGGAAAGAGGAGTTCTGGGCCCTGAAGGATATCAATTTCGAGGTCAACAAAGGAGAGGTGATCGGGATAATTGGTAAGAACGGTGCCGGGAAAAGCACCTTACTGAAGATCCTCTCACGCATTACACAGCCTACAAATGGAAAGATCGAGATCAATGGACGCGTTGCCTCTCTACTCGAGGTAGGAACCGGCTTTCACCCTGAACTAACTGGTCGTGAGAACATATATTTGAATGGAACAGTTCTAGGAATGTCACGTCAGGAGGTAAAAAATAAGTTTGAGGAGATCGTGGAGTTTTCAGGGGTGCGCAAATTCATTGACACACCCGTGAAGCATTATTCTTCAGGTATGTATGTTCGGTTGGCTTTTGCAGTTGCCGCTCACCTTGAACCTGAAATCCTTATTATCGATGAGGTTCTTGCTGTTGGTGATGCCGATTTCCAAAAGAAGTGCTTGGGAAAAATGAAAGAAGTGGCCGGGGAAGGCAGAACTGTTCTGTTTGTGAGTCACAACATGAATGCGGTCCTAACACTCTGTGATAGAGCCATATTGTTGACAAATGGAAGTTTAGAGTACTCTGGAAATGTGAATGACACAATTAGACATTATTTCAACAAAATTGATCACTCCAACAAATTTTCATCTCTCAAGATGAAGGGAATAGGTTCAATTGAAAATGTAATTATTAAGACCTTAGATGGATCAGAAAGAATAACTGAATCAAATAGTTTTGAAATAATTACCAAGTTACACATTAAGCATCCGCAACCTGAAAACTTACATTTAACATACCATCTTAAAAATTCAACCGGAATTGTGATTGTCGCTACTGGTACAAAGCATGGGAAAATCCCCTTACAAATTGGGGAAAATGCGCTAAAATGGGAAATTCCACAAAAATTACTACTCGAAGATGATTATTCTCTAGACCTATTTATCGTACTAAACAAAAAGAACGTTATTTTTCATGAACCAGACATGATGAAATTCAACATTGAAGCAGAGCAAAAACAAATAGGTGATTATTTGGGGAAAAATCCGGGCCTTTTAAATCTCGATTTTAACTGGAAAATTCAAAGTTAATTATGATCCCTGTTACTAAACCTTATACTCCATCGCTTAAAAAATATAGTGATATAGTAAGTAAATCATTTTCAAATGAGTGGTTTACGAACCGTGGCCCGTTAGTAGAGAGGTTGGAAAAAGCAATAATAAAAGAGCTTAAAACACCTAGTTTAATTTGCACCAACAACGGAACTATACCATTACAATTGGCTCTTAAATTGTTCGGAACTAAAAATGAAATTATCACAACTCCATTTTCATATGTTGCCACTACAGCCTCTATTTTATGGGAGGGTTTAAATCCTATTTTCGTAGATATTGATCCGGAAAATCTGACAATTGACGAAACAAAAATTGAAGCCGCTATTACTGAAAAAACAAGTTGCATTCTGGCTACTCATGTTTTTGGAAACCCTTGTAATGTGATCGAAATAGAGAAAATTGCCAAGAAATTTGAATTGAATGTAATTTATGATGCTGCGCATTGTTTTGGTGTTGGTTACATGGGTAGGAGTCTTTTTAATTTTGGAGATGTAAGTACATGCAGTTTTCATGCTACAAAACTTTTTCACACGGCAGAGGGAGGAGCAATTTTTGTTAATAACTATGAGAATTACGAAAAACTTTTTTACATGCATAAATTTGGTCATGACGGTCCTGAAAATTACAGAGGAATAGGCCTAAATGCGAAAATGAGCGAGTTGAACGCAGCAATGGGCTTAACAATACTTCCGGACTTTGATCAGATCGTACGAAAACGAAAGGAAATTTACTTTTTATACCGGCAACATCTAGATTTAGATGAACTAAAGCTATTTGAACCTAGAGAAAATACTGAGTGGAACTATAGCTATGTGCCGGTAATCTTTCCTTCAGAAGAGCGAATGCATATTGTAAAAAATGAACTAGAGAATAATGATATCTGGCCGAGGAGATATTTTTATCCATCCTTGAATAAACTACCATATATTGAAGAGACTAAAGGGATGATCTATAGTGAAGAGGTTTCTAAAAAGATATTATGTCTTCCTAGTTATCATAATTTACAAGAAGCGAATATTATCACAATTTGTAATATCATCAACTCTGTTCTTCAATGAATCTCGATGCGAAACCATTGTTTATTATTGGAAACCCCAGGTCAGGCACAACATTGTTGAGGTTGTTATTGAACTCACACCCAAACATCTGCATTCCTCCTGAATCTCATTTTTTTCTTTGGCTTGAGAAAAAATATGGTGCTTGGACTTTAGACGATTCACTAGTCGATTTTTTAAATGATTTATATGCTTCCACAAAATTTGAAACCTGGGACATTGATAAAACAAAACTGGAAGAATTATTATTTTCTAATACTCCTAGGAATTATAGTGAGTTGATAAAAATTATTTACCTCACATATTGCCAAAAAAACATTAAATATTTTGGCGACAAAAATAAACTCTGGAAAGAAAAACTAAATGACATCCTAAAGTACTTTCCCGAAGCTAAATTCATTCATATCATTAGGGATGGTAGAGATGTAGCGTGCTCCTACAAGGAACTTTCTAAGAGGGAATATACATCAAAATATGCGCCGAAACTTCCGAGTGATATTATCGAAATTGCTAATAAATGGCAAGAAAACATTGCATTCATTGATGAATTTCTTAGCAATTTACCTGAGGAACAATACTTGACGATACACTATGAAAACTTGCTCTTGTCAAAAGACAAGGAATCTAAAAGAATTCTTGACTTCCTAGATTTATTTTATCCTACCAATGGTCTTGATCATCTAAGAATTCCTACGGATCACAAGGAACCCAAAGAATTTCTTGAATGGAAAGAAAAAACTTCTAATCCGATTCGAACAGATAATATCGGTAAGTTTAGGATAGAATTATCAAAATCAGAGGTGCAAAAGTTTAATGAAATTGCTTTCTCTTCACTTGTAAATCATGGATATTTGTAGCTAGACATGAATTCAATAGAATACTACTCCGATATAAGCAATGACTATAAAGAAATTGCTAGCAAAAGGCAAGCCTATTTATCGGCGATCGACCGGGAAATAATTCAACTTGTTAAACAGTATAAAGCTAATCCGGTGTTCTTGGACATTGGCACTGGTGACGGAAGACGAGCATCAATATTATCGAATGCTATTAATTCAAAGTATGCTATTGGTATAGACAATTGTTCAAGTATGTTTAATGATTCTACATACGACCTTCAATTTAAGGAATTAGACATTACTAAAAACACATTAAATGAAGAGTTTGATGTCGCAACAGCGTTATGGAATGTTTTTGGTCATTTAGGGAATGAAATGAATCGAACTTCAGCATTAGTCAACATTAATGAATCACTTAAACCCGGTGGACTTCTATTTATTGACGTGAACAACCGTTATAACATTAAACAATACGGACTAGCTGGAGTACTGATCAATTTATTTAGAGATTTAATACAGTCTGAAAAATCTGGGTATTACAAGTTAACTTCAAATTTAAGTGAGACGGAAGTTTACATCCACAGCCCTAACGAACTAGAGAAGCTCGCACATAAAACTGGCTTCAAACTAAAAAATAAAATAATTCTGAACTATCAATCAGGCGAAAGGGAGAAATCACTTTTTTTTGGACAACTTCTTTATTGTTTTGAAAAAAAATAATGCATCAGAAAATAAATAAACCAATAATAAGCATACGCATGATGGCCTTCAACAACTGTGATACCATCGAGCAAGCAATAGATAGTATATTTATACAAAATGGAAGCTTTCCTATTGAATTAGTTGTTGGTGATGATTTTTCTACAGACTCAACTCGTGAAGTCATAAATTCTATTCAAGACTCCACAAATGTTTCCATAAAATTCTTGGAGCGACCTAAAAATGGAACATATTATATAAAAAGACATGAGGGTAGTTTTCTTCAAAACTTCAAGGATATAATATCGAACTGTACCGGTGAATATATTGCAATACTAGATGCAGATGACTACTGGATGAATGATGATAAAATATTGAATCAAGTAAAATTTTTAGAAGATAATTCAGATTATGCCCTAGTATGTTCTAATGTTCTAGTGAGCAATAGCAACAAAACATATCCACATTCTGAAAATGTAAAATCCAATTTTAGTTTTGATCAGAATGAACTAAGCACAAAAAATATCATCCCTACAGTTAGTGTCATATTCAGAAACGATAGAAAAAAAATTGAGTCATTCCTTCAGAACATAGAATTTTATGAGTTCGGCGACTACCCCCTATGGTTTCACCTATTATCAGATGGAAGTAAAGCAATGAAACTAGCAGATGTTACTGCTGTTTATCGCGTGAATGAGAAGGGCATATTTTCGGGAGAAAAAGAAATCATCAACCGTCTCAAAATAGTCAGGAACATACAGGCTATAAAAGAAACAGTTGAGCTTAAACCAGAGATCATAAAGAATTTAGATGAACAGATCCTCGAAAACCTGATGATCGCCTTGCGGTCTAAGGATTGGAAGCCAGAATTAATTAGCAAAATAGAAGGTATTAACCTAGATGTCAGTGCAATTAGCATGCTGAAAGAATGTAGTGACGTAATGAATGCCGAAAAAGAAGGGTTACTGAGGGCAACCCCCTCAAAAGAACTTGTGAAAATTTTATGGCAGCGGTTCCTTTCTAAATTTAAGCTTTGATGTGCGGTTTTTACGGATATATTAAATCTGATCGAGTTACCGAACCTAAGTCCGATGTGCTTAAGCACAGAGGTCCGGATGAATTCGGAGTTCATCAAGATGATTTTGTTCTTCTAGCTCATAACAGACTTTCCATTATAGATCTGAATGATGGACAGCAACCATTACTCTCTGAAAACCGCCGATATTCCATCGTATACAATGGTGAGATTTACAATTATAAAGACCTCAGATCTGAGCTTCAGAAGTCAGGCTATTCGTTTAAAACAAATTCTGATACAGAAGTCATACTTGCTGGGCACATACATTGGAAAGAGAAGATTTTAGATCGACTTCGAGGAATGTTTTCATTCGCTATCTACGATAAGGAACAAAGAGAGTTTTTCTGTGCTCGAGACCCTTTTGGCATTAAACCCTTCTTCTATTTATTTACCGATAACGATTTTATCTTTTCAAGTGAACTAACACCTATAAAAGAAGCCTACAAAAAGCTTTCTGTGAATAGTGTGTCCATCAGTAATTACTTTCTGCTTGGTTACATTCCAGCACCTCGAACAGCATTCGACAATGTGTTTAAACTGGAACCCGGACATTGTTTAAAAGTGTCATTCAGGAATGATGTGTTTATCAAAAAAACAAAACGATATTATTCTCCAGGCTTAATTTCAAATAGTTTCTCAGATGAAAATGAGGTTATCAAAACAACCCGGGATGTCCTTAAAAGTAGTATTGCTGCTCACCTAACCAGCGATGTTCCTGTCGGGGCATTACTATCCGGAGGAATCGATAGCTCTTTGATCGTCAAGCTAATGACGGAATTAGTCGGCACTGGTGTGCCTACATTCAGCATAGGGTTTGAACATGAGGAATCAAACGAACTCCCTTACAGCGAACTAGTTTCTGAAAAATACGCTACGAGTCATCATACAGAGATCGTGAAGGCAGAAGCGATTGATCTTCTTCCTAAACTTGTCCAACATTACGGGGAACCATTTGGAGACAGTTCGGCTATCCCTTCATTTTATCTGACACAACTAGTATCAAAAGATATGAAAGTTGTTCTCAGTGGAGATGGTGGGGACGAAATGTTCGCAGGCTATGGCTCTTATGACTACTGGTACAAACAGACGGAACTGAGAAAGGTTAAAACAGTGAAACAGGCCCTTTATCAGTTAGCACATTCACTACTCCCAGAACGGTTTCCATTTGATGGCACGATTAATAAATCTGCTGAAGACTGGATACGTTTATGGGAAATCATGAAAAAAGAAGATGTAATCGAATTAATTCCGGGAACCAGTCCATCAGTGAACCCGGATTATCAAAAATATTTTGAACAGCTTCCTGCTCCCTACAACCTTATGCTGATGGATATTGATCATTATCTATCAGGCGACATTTTAACAAAAATGGATATCGCAGCAATGATGAACAGTGTTGAAGTGCGAACCCCATTCATTGACAAAGCTGTATTCGATCATGCTTTTTCCATTCCTGCCAACTTTTATAAGTCTAAAAAAGGAATTCGTTCAAAATTCATGTTGAAGGAAATATTGCGTGAAGACTTCGATTATGACTTCCTGAATCGCAAAAAACAGGGGTTCAGCATCCCTATAAATCAGTGGTTACTAAATGATCCGCTTTGGGTAGATAAGATTGGATCCTTGAAGAATGACACCAATAATTCCATTTATGATCACCTTGACATCAACAAAGTAAGGTCTCTAGACAAACCTTCTGAACTTTGGCTTTTACTTATCTTTGAAGAATGGCTAAAGCAGAACGTGTCGTAGTTGTTGGTATATGGTATCCAATCCTTGGAGGAGCCGAAAGGCAAGCGATTTATTATGCTCATGAGATAAATCGTTTTGAAGGATACCGCTCTATTTTGGTTTATTGGGCACCAGAACCGGATGAGTTCAAAACAAAATCCTTCTTTCATTTAGCGAATGAGTTGGATGTAGAGGTAAAATATATCAAAGGACCTGACGGCGTTGGAAGACGGTATATTTTGCAAAACATTCTCTTCCAGTTGAATATCAGGAAACTGAAACCATACTTAATAGTACCATTTCTCACTTATTCAAACATCCACTTCAATTTTCTAAGAAAAATTAATGGAGCTCGCATAAGTGTTTGGAATGAACGATGCAGTACTTGTGTTTATCTGGATGAATTCTACTTAAATCCTATGGTGCAAAAGGCATACATAAATGCAGACTTTTCCATCTCCAATTCATCAGAAGGATTTGAGTTAACGCGCAAATACTTTGGCACGAGTAAGAAAGAAGTATTTTTCAAGAACTTATTCTACAAAAAAGAAGTTTCACTCTCGAAAGATGAGCTTAAGGTCAATTACGGAATTGAGGATGCGGATTTCATCTTTTCGAAAATTGGAAATATCACACCCAGAAAAGATCACATGACAGTCGTAGAATCTTTTTCAGAAGTGATCAGAAAGAATCCTGATAAAAAAATTGTTCTTTTATTCGCTGGCTATATCGGTAAGTTTGGGCAGGAAATCGTCGATTACATTAATAAACTTGGACTTCAAAAAAATGTAAAATTGCTTGGGCCAGTTGAGGAGATCGAGGAAATCTATACAATTTCGGATGCTACCATTAATAGTAGTCCTAGCGAAGGTTCACCCAATTGCGTAATTGAATCGATTCAATACAATACACCCGCAGTAGTAACTGACATACGTGCTCACAAAGATCTACTGGGAAAAAAGTATCCATATTTTTTTAAATTAGGTGACACCGACGAACTTGCTAAAATTTTGGAACAATTCGTTTCAGATAAAGGATCAAATTGGAAACATGATATTTCTAGGGGTACTTCGGGGAATTCTTTTCAAGAAGCTTTTAAGATGCTATTGACTAATGAGTAAAATTAAAGATAGAAAGATTCATATTTACCTTAG
>CAXQBA010000088.1:0-7148 GCA_964221885.1 Luminiphilus sp.
GACTTAACCTGAGTTATCGATTTTGATTCAATAGGATCATGATCCTATTGAATCAAAATCGATAACTCAGGTTAAGTCTAATGAGAAAATGGATGTACGTCAGGCTATTCTTACGATGACACCTAAAAAGTTTAGGCAACTGACTGGTCGAAAAATGAACGTCAAAGAATGGCTTTCATTACAGATCGCAAAAAAAGTGGTTAAACGGTCGATCATTAAGAAGCAGAAAGAGTATGTTTCTCAGAGTCTTTACATCGTTTTAGCTATTTTAGGACTTGGTTTTATTGGCATGGGTGTCAATACCGATTGGACGGGATCGGATTGGGTGATCTGCCTACTTTTATCTTTTACATGTATCGGTGGGCTCATTTTTGCTTTGATCAAAATGCGGGATTATTACTAAGAGGTCATCATGATTTTGAGAAATGTACTTTGGTGGTCTTTTCCTATTGTAATTGTAATCACGCCGCTATTTCTTTGGATACTTCCTGCTGATTTTTTTGATCAATCGGGACTTATAACTTGTCCTTCGTTATTTTTTTTTGATGTAGAGTGTTTTGGCTGTGGCATGACCAGAGCCATAATGCATTTTCATCATTTTGAATTTGATACAGCTATCACCTACAATAGGGGTGTTCTTTGGATGTACCCTATGCTTCTTTATTTCTGGCTTATCTATGCAAGGATTTTATATCGAATGATCTACACAAATTTTTGGAAGGAGCGGTAGCCTATTTTTCAATTAATATCCATTCTCTCGAGCGGAATAAAATAGGTGTGTATGGTTTTACATAGCGATCATTTTGAATTATATATTCGGCTAATGTTGGATCCTGGGTAATCACATGTTTACTGTTCAATATATAACGTAACCCTCTGGGTCGAACAAACGAAATGGTTTTATCACTAGGGATGTTTTGATGAATGTATTGAACGATTTCATTCGTAGTCGGTGAAGTATAGAAATCGGTATTTATCTTCCAGTAATGGATTGACGTAATTAAGCATATTAAACTGTTTAGTGCTACCAAAGAATTTAAAATCGGTCGAATGAATCGATTGGATATCAACTCTTGAATTCCTAGAACTAGAAATAAAATGAGGAACGGCAATATTGGAAAGATCAAACGCATACCTTGAAAACTGGGCCACACAATACATGCAGCACCATGCATTATCAGAAAAAGGAATATGAAGCGAAATTGTCGATGTTTTTTATAGATGCTGTATCCAATGATGGCCAAACTTATCATGCCTACAAATAAAGTAATGTAAGTAGGAAACCTATGAAATAAAAAAAGTGTCCCTACTTCATTTGTGTAGTAATACAGATTGGATGTTATACTTGAGATATTTATGTGTGTTAGTAATTCCCAATGTCTCGTGTCGTGAAAAGGATAAAGATGATCTAAACCAAAAATTGCCAATAAAAAAGTAACGGGGATCATTAAAGCAAATAAACGGAATCGACTGTATAATAATAAGTAAAGAGTCGATATGCTAAGTAGTATAATGCCTTGACTTTTTAGTAGGGAATGGAAACATAAAATGATTGTTAAGATTAACAGGTTCCTAAAAATGGGCTTTTCTTTAAAACGTAGCGTAAATAAGATTCCTAGCATTGCTGTACTCATGAAGGGTACATCTGCATACAACCAGTCTGCAAATCGAATCAAGTGATAATTCAACGCAACAAGGATGAAAACAACTTTAAATTGAAAAGAAGTGAATTCAAAATGACGTAATACGTTGTAAAATGCCCAAAGAAATGGGAAATACAAAAGGAAGGTGTATGCCTTTAGTAAAAACCAAGGAGTCGTGTCAAAAAAGATAAAGAAAGGACTCAACAGCAGGGGATATCCAAAAGGATATATATCAGGACCGGTTGTACTGCCAGCGTATTCCATACAATTGAAATTTGTCGAGTAAACATCTGACATACCACCCGAAATGATGGCTCTTGCCTGTTCAAGATAAAGTGCAAAATCATCATGAATATTATGTCCACTATCAATACACAATATGGCAAAAAGAAAACCGATTAAAGGGACAAGAAAATAAAAGAGCGGTGGTTTAGAGGTCATTTCTTTTTAGTTTTGCCATATAAAAACCATCACCACCCATACTGCTTGGTAGGATCTGTAATTGATCAACCAGCTCAAAAGATCGGCCTATTGAAGTTTCCAAAAAATGCTGCACTTGTTCGTTATTCTCTGATGGTAGGATACTACAGGTGGCATATATAAGAAGTCCATCTCTTTTACACATGTGCGCATATTGTTGAAAGACCTGTTGTTGACTTTTTAGTATTAATCGATACCATCGTTCATTCAGTCGCCACTTCAAAATAGGTTTTCGACGAACTGTACCAAGCCCAGTACAAGGAGCATCGATCAAAACACGATCTGCTATTCCGTTAAATGAGTCCCAATGTTTAATTTTTGGTACTAGATACGTTTGGTAAATACTAACATGAGTTCGACGGGCTCTTTTCTGTAAGTTTTTGAGTTTCACAGCATGGATGTCAAAGCAATGGATCAATCCTTTATTATCCATAACGTCTGCAATGTGGAGCATTTTTCCACCAGCTCCAGCACATGCATCAACGACGATCATCTCCGGTGATAGTTCCATGTAAGGTGCGATCATTTGAGAGGAAAGATCTTGAATTTCAAAGTACCCTTCATTAAAAACAGGAAGAGAGGTCAGACGGGCTTTTGAATCGATTTGAAGGGCTGATTCATGTTTTGAATCGTTCACAGTGCTAACTGAAACTCCAGCTTGGGTCAATTTTTCAATCAGACCCTTTCGATCTGTTTTTGATCGATTAATTCGGATGAAAACGGGCGCTCTATCTTCCAATTTTTCCAAAACATCGTTCCATTGTTCTTTATAATGGGAATATCCTAACGAATCAAGCCATTCAGGAATGGCATACTGCAAGTGTCTTATTTTTTTCGAAATCTCTAGTTTACTGTGAATGTCTTCAGCATCAAAGGAACTGAAATCATCCCAATCAGGTAGATCAATTTGTTGATCAACAAGGTAAATAGCTGTAATTGCTGTAAAGTCATCAATCGAAACAGGTCTTTTGTTTAAAACATGGACATATAAACGCATCGATCGGATCACATCATAAACGATTGATTGTAAAAACCGACGATCTCTTGAGCCCCAGGACCTGTTTTTTTTGGTGCGATCCCGCAAGGTTGACTCAGGGTTCAAATCCTTTATAAAAATATCATGCAAACACGATACAGCTGCAGCTACTAAATTTCTATAAAGTCTCAATATTTTGTAAGTTTACGCTTTGAATCAGATGTAAAAATACAATAAATATGGAAATGACAACTAACCGTACTTCTGCTGAGTTGATGGAGCTCGAGAATCGCTATGGAGCACATAATTATCATCCGTTACCTGTGGTACTTTCACGAGGAGAAGGAATCTATGTATGGGATGTTGAAGGCAAGCAGTATATTGACTTCTTATCTGCCTACTCTGCAGTAAATCAAGGTCATTGTCATCCTAAGATCATTGGTGCTTTACATGAGCAATCAAAAAAATTAACATTGACATCGAGAGCCTTTTACAACGATCAGTTAGGACCTTATGAAAAGGAACTATCCGATATTTTTGGTTTCGATAAGATACTGCCCATGAATAGTGGAGCAGAGGCTGTAGAGACTGCGATCAAGATCAGTCGCAAGTGGGGCTACGAAAAAAAGGGTATTTCAGAAAATGATGCTTTGATTGTTGTCTGTGGTCAAAATTTTCATGGAAGAACCACGACAATCATTTCGTTTTCATCTGATCCAGATGCAAAAGGAAAGTTTGGACCCTATACACCTGGATTTGTATCTATCCCATATAACGATGTGAAAGCTTTTAGTGAATTGGTCGAAAAAAAGGGTGATCAAATTGCGGCTTTGCTTGTAGAGCCTATTCAAGGAGAAGCAGGTGTCTTTGTACCAGATGAGCATTATATTCCAGAACTAGCTAGCATCTGTAACAAACATAATATATTATTTATAGCGGATGAGATCCAAACAGGAATAGCACGCACAGGTGCTTTGTTGCGTATTTGTGGTGATTGTAGTTGTCAAGGACCTTGTGAGCGTCAAGAAACATATACCAGACCTGACATTTTAATTTTAGGTAAGGCGATATCTGGTGGTGTATATCCAGTTTCAGCAGTATTGGCAGATAATGATGTTATGGATGTCATTCATCCGGGGCAACATGGGTCAACATTTGGTGGAAATCCATTGGCTTGTGCTGTTGCAAGAGCAGCATTGGATGTAGTACACGAAGAAAAATTAGCTCAGAATGCACGTCGTTTGGGGAATATTTTCAGAGAACGAATGCAACAAATTGCCGACCAATATGATCTCGTGCTTAAAGTAAGAGGTAAGGGCTTACTCAATGCAATTGTCATTAATGATACACCAGAGAGTTCTACAGCATGGGACCTGTGTGTTCAACTAGCTCAAAATGGACTTCTAGCCAAACCTACACATGGGAATATTATCCGCTTTGCGCCGCCATTGGTGATCACAGAGGATCAGTTACAACATTGTTGTGATATTATAGAGCAAACGATCCGAGATTTTAAAAACTAGGGATACCACATGGTATATTATCTTTCTAAACTATAATACAGTGGTCGCTTTGTTTAAACTTTTGATCATGTATGTTATAAATAAAACTTTTTTTCAGGAAATAGTTTTATTTGCATAGATTTTATGTAAATTTGTACTGCCTATTTGAAAAATAGGTATTTGAACCACTCAGGTTCATATTAATTGATTGATTTTTGGTGATTATTAGGTTTGTTCAATTTTTGGACAAACCTTTTTTTTCGACCAGTAACACGCCAGTAAAGATTAATATTCCGCTAAGGATCAACTGGAGAGATAATTCATCTTGTCCCATCGCAATCGCTATAATTGTTGCAAATAAAGGTTGTAGATAAATATAAGCTGAACTCAACGATGGTTCTACAACTTTCAAAGCTGCTCCATTTAAAAGATAGTTTAGGAATGTAACGAATAAAAGAACATATCCGATGGATAGGATAATATGTGTGGGCATAGAAGACCAGTCAACTTGACGTGCTTGTTCGAATCCAAATGGTAAAATATATATAGTGCCAAAGAAGAAGATCCATTTCAAGTTTGTGATTGGAGAGTATTTATTCATCAATGGTTTTACCAAGATCAGATAAAATGCATAGGATGCTGCATTAATACCTACAAATAAATTGCCCAACATCGGATTTGGTGCACTAGCAATCTGAGTGGTGTTCTTTAAGATCAAAAAAGAGGCGCCTCCTAAACCTATTAATACTCCAACAATTTTTGTCAAGGTAACTTGTTCTTTACGCATCAGAAAAGATAAGATTAATACAAGAATGGGCGTGGTCAGCATGATCAATGCACCATTTATGGGACTCGTCAAATTCAAACCATAAAAAAAGGTCAACTGATTACAGGCAACACCAAATATAGCACATATCGCTAAACGAAGAAGATCGATTCGTTCCACGTTTTCTCTTACGAATAATCGGTGCGTAATCCAGAATAAAATAGTAGCAAAGGAGGCACGTAACATGATGAATCCGAATGGTTGAACAAAAGGATCAGACCCACCCATGACCGGTTTGGCAATTGTAAAATTACTTGCGTAAATAAATGATACGACTAATAGTGCCAAGTGGGCGAGCCATTTCTTATCTTTCATTTATAGTATATTACTGTTTCGATAAAGATATTTAGCGATCCGATCGGCCCGTACGGTGTATCGTAGTCGCATTTGCTTGTTGGGTTCCGAACATTAATACATCTTGAATATTAACATGCGATGGACGTGTGGCTATATAAAAAACGGTATCGGCGACATCCTTGGCAGATAATGGTTTGAAATCGTCATAAATGGCATTCATAGCAGCAGTATCATATCGAACTTCAGCAAATTCAGTTTCATCAACATGGCCAGGACAAACAGCACTTACTTTGATATTGTATGCATGAAGATCCAATCGCATCGATTTTGTTAAAGACTCAACAGCAGCTTTGGAAGCACAATAAACCGATCCACCAGGATAAACCTCTTTTCCTGCAATAGATCCAATATTGATGATATGTCCTTCATTTCGCGAAACCATACCTGGACTAATGAGTCGAGTCATATGTAAGATTCCTTTAATATTAGTATCGATCATCGTATTCCAATGGTCAAATTGTCCTTCGTGAATGGGATCTTTTCCTTTGGCAAGCCCAGCATTATTCACTAGAATATCTACATTCGAAAAATCACTGGAAAGACTTGATAGGGCAGTCTTAATAGATTTCAGATCGGTGACATCCATTTGAAGAGAAACTACATTATTCTTTTTATCATTATCGGATAATTCATTCAAAATCATGTCCAATTTTTCTTTCCGACGACCAGAAATAATCACCCGATGTCCAGCATCAATAAATCTGTATGCTATCGCTTTTCCTATTCCTGATGAAGAACCAGTGACCAAGATTGTTTTGATATCTGAGGGTTTTTCGGATGGTTCTGGATTTGATTGTGTCTGTTTTTTTGCACGGATCACACCGAACGTATCATCTAATGTTTCATTTCCATAGTTCTTATTTAATAGGGTGGCTTGTAAGTAATTGGCTCTTGCTTTCTCTATATATCCTTTGTGAAGTAGCGAATGGGCAAGGTCAATATAAACATCTGGTTGAGAGATATCATGTATAATAGACTCTCTAAATAGTTCAATGGCTTTGCCATGAGCAGTGAATTGTTGTTGTACCAGACCAAACTCGTGATAAATTCTAGCTTTGTCACATGGTAGCGATAAAGCTTTTTTGTACCATTTTATGATCTCTTTTTTTGGTTCATTCAGGTGATCGTTAAGTAATCTAGCCAACATGATCATAGCATCAACATGTTGTGGTGTATTTTCAATGCACTGCTTCAACTCCTTTTCTGCTTTTTTAAAGGCCTTGTTTTCAATAAGTTGTTCAATAGTTTCTAGTGAAGGTAGTTGGCTCATATTGATCTCTTTTTTTGGAGTTTTCGTGTGTTCAGGAACTTTTAATTCATTGCTTTTATCTACTATATTGGTTTGTTGCATCATGATTTGAATC
>CAXQBA010000089.1:0-7930 GCA_964221885.1 Luminiphilus sp.
TGATGTTTTCTGACAACAACTAAATGCTTCTATGATACATTGACAGGACGAAACAGACCAACCGATTCCTGTCGATGAGAGAAATATAAGACTGACCAAAAAGAGTCGTATCATATGGTTGGTTATGTTTTTCATATTACAAATATAGCCCAAAAAGTAGAGTTAATCAAGTGAGTGAACATCTCATAATGATGTCAACCAATGAAGGATTACACTATCTTGACCATTATTGAATTTTGAGTCATAATACCAAGCTGTACATGTTTCAAGGTGTGTTGCACTATCAACGACAAAAAGGGAATAGGGTAAATTGAACGCATCCAAACGAGCTGTAAATTGAAGGATGTTGTCCAAGGGGGCTAAGCCATCTTTACTTCCGTGAATAACGAGTATTGGAAAATGATCAGTACTATCAACAAAATTCAGTGGATTTGATTGTTGAAACATAGGACTATTCCGTTTTCCGCAATATCCACGAACCACTATATTATCACTAATCTTATTGAGATCTAATACACCCGACATGGCAAAATAACCCAAAAGGAGAGAATCTCTTGGGTTTATATTATTCCATCTATTATTGTCGTAGCACAGTAAAGCCGATAAATTAGAGCCAGCAGATGTACCGCCAATAATCCATTTTCGTGGGTTTGTTTGGGATCTGTTTAAAGTCAGTGAATCTATACAATGACGATATGCTGTTTGGAATCCAAGTGAGATATCCTCATTAAGATCGTAACTGTTATGTTTTGGAGCGAGTCGGTAGGCACATAGATATACGGCATGACCTTTTTGTGCAAGCCAGTCTGCTAAATAATAATCTTGATCAGGTTTACCAACAGTCCATCCTCCGCCATGTACATAGAAAATAGCTGGCTTTGTATTATCTAAAGAGTCAGGATAGATCAAGAGATCGATATATTGTCGTTGATGATCACCGTATTTTATTTTTTGTATATCAGCCTGAATATCAATATTTCGTAGGTGAAACATATGAACAGGTAATCTCGAAATCTCAAAAGCAGCGGATCCCTTTTGAGATATTAATGCAATAGAAAGCCAACTGAATGCAATGAAAAATAGAAGACCGGAGAGTAAGAATAGACTAGTCCGTAAGATACCCGAACGGAGTTGAATGCGTTGTAGAATAACAATAAGAACAACACAGAGAACAACGACGGCGAACAGACCAATGAAGAACATATTTCTCTATAGAATTCGTTTGCAAAAAAGTAATTTTGGTTTCCAATAGCTTGATGTGTACACATCTACAATACTGATTCCCTTGGAGCTTGAGGCATGGATCATTTGTAAAACTTCCTTATCATTGGCAAAAACCATACCTACATGTTGTATTTTTCCATTTCTACCGTTTCTTCCAAAAAATAAAAGATCCCCAGCTTTTGATGAGCTGATTGGAATTTCTTTACCTAGTTTTGATTGTTCAGAAGAACTTCTTGATAGTGTTATATCTTGCTTTTTGTAAACGTAATGAGTAAAACCAGAACAATCAAATCCACTAGGTGATGAACCGCCATAAGAATACTTGACACCTAAATGTTTCTTCGCTTCCGAAACTAGTGCCTTTCGAAGAGCTGTTTCCTTATTTGGTTTTGTACTCTGTTGTGATAGCTTTGTTGATTTACAAGCTGACATCAGGCAGGTTAAACTCAAAAATAAATAAAAGGCAAGATGGAAAGATCGTATCATAAATGTGATAGGTAGGTACATAAAAAAAAGGAAATGACCCATTTCCTTTTTCTTTATTCTATGAATATTATTTACCAGACTGGGCAACCATATCTTCTAGATGAACTAAATGTTCCAGGCTTGATATAATAGCTGAATCTGATCGAAACAGTGTAATATGAGTCATTATCTTTTGGATCACCACGTTGCTCACCTGGTGCAGTAATGTAGCCAAATATCTCTCCATTATCTTGCTCTTGTGAACGTCTGGACATTGCGTAGGCAAGTGATGCGGTTTGGGCATCAAAGTTAGTAGTGAAAACACTAGGATCGTCAACGTAATCCGTAGATACGTCATCGATGTAATCCGTGAACGTAATTCTGTGATTGATCTCAAAGGATACAGACCAAATATCATTATACATCCATTTCACACCAAATCCCATTGGAATACAGAATTGTACTAGAGAGTATGGAGCACGTCCAGGGACAATTCCTTGTCCTTCTGTCGATAAGGGTTGTAAATCTACCCATGTACCATTGAAGAATCCTTGTGGATTGAACGTGAAAAGACCAAATCCAATAAATCCGTATGGAGAGACAACGCTGTAGTCTCTATAACCATTGCCTAATTCAAAATTGTAGGGAATGATCTCACCGGCTACTGCCAATTCAAATACGTCTGATTTGAAATTCAGATTGCGATAGTATCGATACCAAGCAGCATCAGGTGGTTTGACTGTTGCATCAAATGTGCCAAGACCTGCATACTTGTCGTCACCATGTAATTGTAAATAATTTAGATCAACACGCGCTGCAAAATGGCCACCTACATTATATCTTCCAAAAAGACCAAACGTAGGTCTGATGGATTTAATATCAGTGTCAATTATGAATCCCTTTCCGATACCCGGTTGCCCCCCTAAATCACCTAAGAACTGGGCTGTACCAAGTTGTAGGCCTATTTCAAAAGGGTAAGCAGGCTGATATCCATTCTGCGCAAAAGTATATTGACATATAAGAATGAGCAGTATGGTTTTAAATGATCGTAACATTTCTAGTGTTGATTAATAAAGATTGAGTATTAATTCGGATAAATAATGGACTATGATAAAACGAATTGTTAACGTAAAATAGTATATCAAATTTAATTTTTAAATTTTTTAATACAATTTATTCATACAATTTAACAAACGATACATCAAATATAAATTGGGAATTGATGCAAAGTGTAGAACATTAATCTATCTCTACAAATTTATGATTTATTTTTAGGAAAGTTACCACAAAACAGCAAATAAATTTGAACAAGTATAATCTGATTTTTATTTACCATTCCTATTTAGACTAATTAAAAATAATTCGTATAATTGTGGAAAAATTTTATTGATTTGCTGCGATTTGTTGCCATATTTTGTTTTTGTTTCGTCTCTAATTGGGCGCTGTCACAAACAATTATACTCGGTAAGGTACGAACCGATAGAAAACCAATCGAAAGAGCTTTGATTATTGTTGATCACGGTTTTATCATAACTGAGACCAATCAGCGGGGTGTTTTTCGTTTAGATTCATTATCAAAGGGTGCTCATACCTTACAGATTTATGCAGATGGATATCATGTCATTGATACTCTTATTACATTTCCAAACGCTACATCTTTGGTATTCAACATGGAAGCATTGAATGTAGATATCGGGGAGGTCAATGTCAATGATGATAGTTTGTACCTACATCCTGCTATTGATGGAGTGACTTTATTACACGCAAAAACCATTTCATATACCAATTTAGAAAAGATCACAGCGAATTTTGCTACGAATAATGCCAGAGAGATCTTTAAAAAAACGCCAGGTCTCAATGCCTGGGAAAATGACCATTCAGGGTTACAGTTGAATATAGGTTCACGAGGATTAAGCCCTAACCGTACATCTCATTTTAATACGAAACAAAATGGATATGATATCAGTGCGGATGCACTTGGTTATCCAGAATCATACTATACGCCTCCCATGCAAGCCGTTGAACGGATTGAATTGATACGAGGTGCTGCATCGTTGCAATTTGGTACTCAGTTTGGAGGATTATTGAATTTTGTCCTTAAAAAAGGTAATAAGAAGAATCGGTTTCATTTTTTGTCTGAAAACACCTATGGATCGAATCATTTCGTGAATACATTCACCAGTTTAGGTGGTACATCAGCTAATGGGAAATGGAACTATTACAGCTTTTTTCAGTATAAAAGAGGTGATGGATGGAGACCGAATAGTGCTTTTAATACGGTGAATGCATATGCACAATTATCATATGCAATGTCTGATCATTTTTCCATCAAGGTGGAACAAACATTCATGTATTATCTGACGCAGCAGGCAGGTGGGATGACTGATGCTAACTTCTGGATCGACCCTAGTCTATCTACAAGGGAACGAAATTGGTTCCGAGTTAATTGGAATTTGAGTTCTATTTCTTTTGAGTATAAGCCAAGTACAAAGACGACACTGAAAGTGAATAATTTTCTTTTGCATGGATTTAGAAAGTCTTTGGGGAATCTTCAACCTATACATAGAACAGATTACGGTGGGGCTCGTAATCTGATTGTTGGTAACTATTTGAATTTTGGTTCTGAAGCTCGACTTGTTCACAGATACGATTTATGGAAACGTACGTCTTCATTAGTGATTGGTACTCGATTCTACAAAGGTATGACTACCCAACAGCAAGGATTAGCTAATGATGGAAACGATGGCTCGTTGTCTGATTTCCAATTTCTGAATAACTCTGATGGAATTCAACAGTCAGATTATTCATTTCCAAGTACCAATATAGCCCTATTTGCTGAACATTATTTTTCTATTACTGATCGATTTGCCGTTAGTCCAGGTTTCCGTCTAGAATATATCCATACCAAAGCGGATGGATACTACCAGGATTTGCTTGTAATTCCTTCATCAGCAGGGCAGGACACGCTACGAAATCAGGCAATCGATGAAATACGAACATCTGATCGATTGGTTTTTTTAATGGGTTTAGGGACTTCATATAAGATCAATGACGATTTTGAGTTATATGCAAATATTTCTCAAAACTATCGGGCTATCAATTTCAACGATATGCGTATCGTTAATCCGAATCAGGAAGTTGATCCAAATCTTAAAGATGAGTCTGGTTTCAACGCTGACTTTGGAGTTCGTGGTAGTTTTGGTCGTTTTCTCAGTGGGAGTGCCACACTTTTTTACATGCATTATGCAGATCGAATCGGAAATGTAGAATTGGTAAGGCAGCAAGCTGATAATCCAATGATCAATGAACTGTATACCTTACGTACCAATATTGGCGATGCCAGAGTGTTTGGTCTTGAGTTACTTTTAGAAATGGATGTCATATCCTTTATCAAACCCCAATCCTCCTTCACATTTAAGCCTTTTTTGAATGTATCTATTTTGGATGGACGATATACTGCCTCAGCTCAATCTTTTGCTGCTGGTAATCAGTTAGAGTATGTTGCTCCATTTATTCTCAGAACTGGTTTCGATATGGGATATAAAGACTGGGGACTCAGTTATCAGTATTCGTACACACACCAACACTTTTCTGACGCAACAAATGCTATGGAGACAGCTAATGCAGTGGTTGGTGTGATTCCTTCGTATGGTATTATGGACATTTCAACCTATTACACATATAAATATGTTCGTGTTCAAGTTGGAGTGAATAATTTAACTAATGAACGATATTTCACACGTCGTGCTGCATCGTATCCTGGACCCGGAATCCTACCAGGTAATCCTATCAACTTCTATGTAACAGCTCGATTTGAGATCGGAGTAAAATAAGTAGCTCACCTTTTTATTTTCCTAGTCCTTTACAAGGACATATTGACCAGCATTTAAAATCAGATTGTTGTCTGAAAGTTCTGTGATCTCATATTCACCCGTATAGTTTTTTATAGGCATTTCAATAGTTAGATAACTAGAATAAAAATAACTACTCCAACGTCCGTTCATTCGTATGCCATTAGTCGTCTCAACCAATATAACTCGATTGTCTATAAATTGTACTCGATCATTCTCTTCGAATATTTTTGTTAGATTTCCTATAGTGTTATTATTGATATTTACCTTAGTTACACGCCAAGCATGTTTTGAAATATCAGCAATTAGTTCATTATTAAGACATGACGTACACAGTGTAAATAAGATGCAGGATAGAATGATTCTCATTTTGTAAAAGTTGATAGATCAACAATAAAAGCATCGTTGATCTGGTAATTAGATTGTATAGATCTCAATGTAGTTTCAGCCTCATTTTTACTTGGATATGGACCTAATATCGCTTTGTAAACAATAAGATCATTTACTTGGTCTACGTATATGATACAACTATTAGTATCGTTTTTTTTGAAAGTAGCGATTTGTTTAATTACAGATTCATATTCAGCATAACTGGCAATCTGAATACCATATCCTCTGTATTGTATAGGAGATAACTGTACTTTATACAATGCACCCTTTTCAAATGGCCGAACCGAATTTGATAACGAAGTGCTTTCAGCTATTGGCCTAGGTTGATTCTTAAATTTTTCAGGTGATTTCGAAGGACGATTCAAGATGCGAAGAGAGACTATTGGTGAATGCTCACTCTTCAATTGAAGAACATTAGCTGCTTTGGACGAAAGTTCAATGATAGCCCCTTTGACATATGGGCCTCTATCATTGATTGTAACGATTATTTTTTTCTTATTAAGAATATGGGTGACCTCAACTTGCGTACCGAAGGGGAGGGTTTTATGGGCAGCGGTAAATGTATTCTTATCATAAATCTGATTGCTTGCAGTTTTTCTTCCTTGAAAACTATTGGGATATACCTTAGCTACACCTTTTTCAGGTACCTGTGCTATGGTAGTGGGTACAGTAACAATTAAAATAAAAGATACCAGCCACATATTAGAGGCCCTAAAAATATTATGAAGTATGGTAATAAGCGAATACATTCTCCTTTAAGATATTATATAAATATACATAAATACTATGCCATCCTGCTGCTACGAGTTGAAATTAGATGTTAAATAAATCGTTCTGGTATTTCTGTCTGTGATCGGAAATAGTCGGTTGGAATTCCAATATCTATAAAATAATTGTCAAATGAAGATGCATAAACAGTGCCATCACGAAATGCACGCTCGAGGATATCTGTTTCAAATGAGAATGTATCCTTTGCCATTTCATTTAATAATTTCTTTTCAACTATGTAGACGCCTGCGTTGATATGACCAGACGAACAGTATTGTTTTTCCATAAAGGCTATAACTTTTCCATCAGAATCTGTATGAACTTGGCCATATCTGTCAAAATCTTTCATAGGACAAAGGGCCATGGTTATCTGTGCGTTCTTCATCGAATGAAGATGGGCCATTTTCTTTAAATCAGCTTCAAAGAATGAGTCCCCATTTACGATAAAAACATACTTGTCTTCTACTATTTGACATGCTAATTTAATAGCTCCTCCAGTACCTAGTGCTTCTTTTTCTATTGAGTATTCGATAGGTATATTATTGAATTGATGACCGAAATATTCAATGATGACTTCGTGTTTGTATCCAACAGCTAAGATGAATTTTTGAATACCCTGTTGAGCTAACATGTGCATCAGATAATATAAAAATGGCTTATCGCCCACAGGAGCCATAGGCTTTGGAACCTGATCAACAACTGATTGTAAACGGGTGCCTTTACCTCCTGCTAAGATGATGCATTCTGTCATGTGTTGATTTTAGTCTAAGAAAATACGATCTAAACCCTTGAATTGAGGGCTTTGTATAGATAGTACCATTAATGGTTTTTTGCTTTTAACGATAACAGCATGTGGTGTTCCTTTAGGGATGATAATCTGATCACCCTTCTTAATCATTGATTCTTCACCATTTAAAAAAAAGGCTGCTCGACCTTTAAGAACAATAACCGTTTCTGTATGAAATTGATGCATATGCTTCCGCACTGCCTTTTTGATGAAAATGATACTTGCTGTCATATCTCGGTCATCATGCAGACGTATACTGTGAACATTTGAATAGTCTGTTTTGGGCTCAATATGACGAATTTCTTCAATACTGATCTGAGACATGGACACTTGATTCATGATGAGGAATATCAGTAGCATAAGCCAATGTCTATAAGAAGAATCTATAGATCGAATGAGCATAAATGATGAATTAAAATGTAACTTGTCTTTAAATATAAAATTA
>CAXQBA010000090.1:0-10579 GCA_964221885.1 Luminiphilus sp.
CTCTTCCGATCTACTAATTGTTTCGGAAATATCGGTTCGATAAGCTTGCATAGCAGGGAAAACCGCGGCTAAACACCCGACGAGTAGGGTACCAAGTCCTAAGAATATTTCTTGATATGTGAATAGAAATCCTGTAAATCGGTATCTGTATGTTTCTTCTAAGCTACTGGCTAGAAATTGCATACCTAGGTGACTGATCAAAAGACCAATAATGTAGCCCAAGATTGCAATGATAATACCTTCAAGTATGACGAGAAAGAATATCCGTTTACGACTAGCTCCTTGAACACGCATGATAGCAATCTCATACTTTCGCTCTTTCAATGAATTATAAAGAGCAATAAAAACACTGGCACTCGAGATTAGGATAATGATCAAAGCAAGTATTTGTAACATTTGTATACCCAAACCAGTCATTTCCAAAAGTCTTCTAAGCTGTACTGCTGGTTTAGCATAGCCCATTTCAGGTGCAAATTGATCAATGATGTTGGAGCATTCAACAAAAGCTCGTGCAGAAGATTGGCCCGTAGCGTCCTTTTTGTAAGATACCAAATAGGATGTAATTTCTTTATTAGTTGGATCTATAGAATCCAGGGCAGGTCTGTCTTTTAGAATCAATTCAAGATCTTCGATGGACATTTGGTGTGAATGCTCGTGATCATGTCCATGTTCGTGACCGTGATCATGACCATGTTCGTTTCCGTGATCATGATTGTGTCCGTGTTCATGAACATCGTCATCATGTTCGTGATCATCATGTTCGTGATCATCATGGTTATCATGCTCTTGATGCATTCGCCAAACAGAACCAATTTGAGTCAGGATCAGTTGATCAAGAACTCTATTAGATTCTTCAAGAATACCTACAACTACATAGCTATATGTTTCATGTACATGTCCACCATCTTCAATCATACCATGAGAACCATAAAATTCATCGCCCAAATGAAGGTGTAACTTTTGAGCTACACGAGAACCTAAAACTACTTCAAGGTCATTTCTAAAGAATCTTCCCTGATGTAATGTACCATTGAAATGATCAAAATATTGTTGATCGGTTCCAACGATACGATATCCTTTGTAGGAATCGCCCATAGCTAGAGGAATTGCTTTTTCTACATATGGATTTTTTGTTACGACAAAAGATTTTTCAAGAGGTATATTACCGGTTGGTGCATCAATTTGATAGACACTTGATAAGATCATCTGTAGCTTAGATCCTTTGGCACTGACCACTAGGTCAATTCCATCTAGATTATTGAATAGTCTATCTTTAAATTGTTTGTTGAAAAGTAGTAAGAATGAACCCATAGCAACCCCTAAAGAGACCAATGAGATACTCAATAAGGATGATAATGGTTTACTTCGAATGTATTTTACACTAAGTTGAAAGATATTCATATCCGAATATACAAGAATTTAAAGGCTTGTGTTGTGTATACGTTTAAGTTTTTCTTGCTTATTCCTGTTAAGGATTTTACGGATCCAGTTTGGAACGACTATAGCACCAACTATGAGATATACATAATAAGTAAAAGCACGCCAAAGAGTCGCCATAATGACCATAAGCGTTCCTGCTAATGCTATATCAGAACGATCGGATGTAGGTATATAATCATAATGAAACGTTTCGAAGGCATATTCAGCAACACCAGCACCACCTGGACTTGGTACTACAGCCATGATAACATACATAGCTTGTTGGCGAGCATAAATGAATACTTGTTGCCAAAAGGTAGAAAGGTCAACAATACCACTCATGAAATCAGTATAATGTTTATGAACCTCCTCATTTGGAGAATATGCTACAAAGGCAATGATAAGACAATTTAGGACCATAAAACGCGATGACCATGCAAGAAAGGTACTAAGGTAGGTTCCGACATGAAAATACCACCGTTTGGTTCTTAATTCTTTAGAGGCTAATTCCATATCCTCCGTCATTTTAATAGCACGCTCCTTGAATCTACTTAGAAAAGGAATTTTGCAAATGAAAAGTAGGAAACGTTGAAGACCGCTGGCATTAATCAGAACACCATAGAAAAAGGTACCACCATAGGCTAGCATTAGACATATGGCAATAAAAAAGGGCGTTCCCCATTGACTTTCCATTAATTCTGGAATGGAAAATGATGCAGGTTGGATCATGATCGGTCCAAATAAAAGGAAAAAAACCAGCAGTGCAGTTAAGAACGAAAATGTATCAACAACAACTGTGTATAAAACGATCATTGCTGTTTTACCGGCAGCCAGTTTTTCTTGGGCTATAGCAAACATTGCCACAGCAGCTCCGCCAACGCTAGTTGGTGTGACAGCTGATGAAAACTCCCACATCATCACCAATTCAAAGCACTTCTTCCATGAGAAGAAACCATCTGTGATAATCCGTAAACGTACCATATAGCAAAAATGCCTAAAACACATAAAGAAAATGGCAACGCCGATCCAAATGTAAACATGGGCGGTCCAAGAAATTTTGGAGAATTCATCCATGTTGAATTCTGAGATAAACATGTATACAATAACACTAATACCAATTGCAGCAGCTAAAAAAATACGTGTAGGGCTGATATTCTTTAATACATTTTCGGTATCACCATCATTCAGTGGATCATTATGTTCAAAATTTGGTTCAGGCATGAATCTAGGATTAACGAGTTAAGGTGATTTCAAAAGCATTTATTTCTAATGATTCACCGAGCTGTAATACACCCTCTTGTAAAAGTTCGAGCATAGCTAGAAATGTGTATATAGCCGATAATCGATTGGAGAATCCTTGCATGATCTGTGTAAAATGAATCGTTGCTTTATCGATAAAAATAGATAACAATTCTTTTTTTGAAGATTCGATCGAATAATTATAGTCGATTACTTCGTGACTCGTTTTAGCTTGGCGATATGAAAAATCATTGATGACAGAATTAAACGCCTTTAGTAGTTTGAACAAGGATAGATTTTCAAGCTCTTCATCAATTTGAATTTGACTAGAAATAAAGGAAAGTTCTTTTTGAGCATATCCTCGAGGCAAGACACGATTCATTTTTTCTTCTGCCTCGCGAAGTTCAACGATCACCGCTTTGAATCGTTTATATTCTACTAATTTTTGAACAAGTTCCTGTCTTGGATCAATTTCATTACCTTCCTCATCCAGTTCACGACGAGGTAGTAGCATGCGAGCTTTGATCTTCATAAGTGAGGCGGCTACTAGAATAAATTCAGAAGCCACATCGATATTCAATGACTTTAATTCCTTGATATACAGTAAGAAATCATTCGTTATCTTAGCTATTGGGATATCATAGATATCTAATTCATCGCGTTCGATGAAAAAAAGTAAGAGATCAAAAGGACCTTCAAAATCCGGTAATTTTATCTGGTAGGTCAATGAATCGGAATTATTCAATTATTAATGAGAATATCGTCTTTGAAGAGTCTCAATTATTATTTAAATTTGTTCGCTTGAACGCCCCAAAATAACCAATAATAAGAACATACATAAACTTTATTCTGTTTAATGTCCGTTAAAGAAAAAATCGATACGAATTCTTTGCCTAAACACATAGCGGTTATCATGGATGGTAATGGACGTTGGGCAAAGCAACGTGGCAAAGCTCGAGTCTTCGGGCATAGAAATGGTGTTCAGTCTGTTCGTGACATTTCGGAGGCATGTGCTGAGCTAGGTGTTCAATACTTGACACTTTATGCATTCTCAACGGAAAATTGGAATCGACCAAAATTAGAGGTTAATGCGTTGATGTCCTTATTAGTATCAACAATTCGAAAAGAGGTTTCTACATTACACAAGAATAATATCAGATTACTTGCAATAGGCAATATGGATCAGCTTCCTCCAAAAGCCCAAACGGAATTGCTTGAAGCTATTGAAAGCACCAAAAATAATGATCGAATGTCATTAGTTCTAGCACTAAGTTATAGTGCGAAATGGGAAATGATACAAGCTGTCAAAAACATAGCAATACAAGTTCATAAAGGCGAAATTACAGTCGATCAGATTGATGATGGCCTGATTTCGGAACATCTATCAACTCGTGGTATACCTGATCCAGAACTCATGATACGCACGAGTGGTGAGACTCGAATCAGTAATTTTCTTCTTTGGCAATTAGCCTATGCTGAATTATATTTCACCCCAGTATTATGGCCTGATTTTAACAAAGAAGAACTTTATAAGGCTATTTATAATTTTCAAAACAGAGAACGCAGGTTTGGAAAAACTAGTGAACAAATAACAAATGAATAAATTACTAACCAACAAATAACTCGTAATATGTCCATATTAACTACTGCATCCGAATCATTCCTGGAAGCTTATTTAAATAATTTCTCACCAACAGGTTTTGAATCACCTGGTCAAAAACTGTGGTTAGATTATATCAAACCGTACATTGATGAGTACCATGTGGATAACTATGGGACCTGCTATGGTGTGATCAATCCAGGGTCTGATTATAAGGTAGTTCTTGAGGCACATGCTGATGAGATTTCTTGGTTTGTTCACTATATAACCAAAGATGGGTATTTGAAAGTGATCAGAAATGGAGGTTCAGATCACATCATTGCTCCGTCTAAACGCGTTAATATTCACACTGGAAATGGTATTGTGCGAGGTGTTTTTGGATGGCCAGCCATTCACACACGTCGTGGGGATAGTGCAGACTTGAATCCTACATTACAGAATATCTTTATAGATGTTGGTGCAAAAGATAAAGATGAGGTATTAGCAATGGGTATTCATCCTGGTTCAGTTATTACCTATGATGATACATTTGATGTCCTAAATGATACCTACTATGTGGGAAGAGCACTCGATAATCGAATTGGTGGGTTTTGTATAGCTGAAGTTGCTCGATTATTACATGAAAATAAGGTTAAATTACCCTATTCTTTGTATGTGGTCAATGCTGTACAAGAGGAAGTAGGGTTGCGTGGTGCAGAAATGATCACTCAGACAATAAAACCAAATGTTGCGATTGTTACAGATGTATCACACAATACCAACACACCTTTGGTAAGTGCTGAGAAGCATGGTGACATCAAAGGGGGCTTAGGACCAGACTTAACATTTGGACCTGCAGTTCACAATAATTTGTTAGCGTTGATCCGAAAAACGGCAGCTGATAAGGAAATAGCATACCAATTAAGTGCATCTTCCAGATCAACTGGTACGGACACGGATGCATTTGCTTTTTCAAATGGAGGTGTTCCATCTGCTTTGATCTCTTTACCGCTTAAATACATGCATACTACTGTTGAAATGGCTCATAAAGATGATGTGGAAGGCGTCATCAAGTTGATTTTTGAGACATTACAACAAATAGAGTATAAGCACGACTTTAGATACTTTACCTAAATAATTACATTTGGTCAGACTGATCAATTATCTTATATATTCAAATGTTTACATTGCCATTTGCGCGGTTTCATTAACTGTTCAAACAAGCTATATATTGGGTTTGTCTATTGACCATTATATATTGCTCCTTGTGTTTTTTGCAACCTTACTGGTTTATGCATTACACCGCATTGGCTTTTCGATTGATTACTTAAAACAAAATGATCGCTTCAACTACTTAAAGGGAATAAGAAAGCACCTCATAGCAATTTGTTTCATCTCTATTGTTATATGCTTTTATATTTACCTAGATGTATTTGGAGACAAGTATTGGGTAGCTGTTATTCCTTTTCTTATTTCCATGGGCTATGTTATTCCATGTTTACCATCAAAAAATGGATTGATCCGTTTACGAGATATACATTATGTAAAGATTTTCCTTGTGGCATTGATTTGGATGTTCGTTACGGTATATCTTCCATATATAAATGAAGATAGGATACCTAACTCGAGTTTTTGGATCCACGTTTTGGACCGCTGTATATTCATCTTTGCAATAACGCTTCCTTTTGATATTCGAGATATGGATCAAGAAGATAAAGCGAATGTCCGTACGTTCGTCTCGTTAATGGGAATCGAAAAAGCAAAGATGTTATCGATTGTTAGTATGGTAATCTGGTTAGGGCTAGCTTGTCACCAGTTTCAATCATATTCATGGGTTTTTGGTTATGGATTGACCAGTATAGTTGTCGTATATTTAGTTGTTACATCAAATGAAAAAAAGAAGGATCATCATTATAGCCTACTCCTTGATGGGACTATGTTGATCAACCTTCCTTTTTTTATGTTTGGATAGAAGCCCAACGATCACATCAGCCCGAGTGGCTTAGCGAATTTTGTCATTTCAGCTAAGTTACTGATCTTTAATTTTCCAAACATGACTGCTGTCATGGCATTTTGAGTTCCTTTGACAATACCCATTAATACTTCATCAGTAGAAGTAATAACACATTTTGCCTCACCAGATAATCCTTCTTCAACAGAGAAAGCACCATCTTTACAAACACCAGTGAACTCACCACCACCATCACCAGAAATGATAAAATGAAAAACTGTATCACCCTTATCAGCCAATGCTTCGGGGTTGACTCTTTCAGGAAAACTTAGAATAAATTCTTTTGCCGTCATATGCAATTTTTAGTATGTGTATAATAACCGAAATATAGGTAAAACTATATTTTTTCCAAAATCCATTGATGAGCATATTCCAATACCTCTAATTTTTCAGGTTCGTTATGTAATTCATGATAAAAGCCCTCCCAAATCTTTAGTTTCACATCACCTTTAATGTGTGATGCAAACTGCATGGTAGCAGTGGGAGATGTTAATTTATCTTTATCACCGTGCATTAATAAAAGAGGACATGGAACAGTCTGACGACTTGCTAGGCTTTCTGAACCTGAATGAAGCATACCGACCGCAGTTTCTGAGGTGATTTTATCATGAACCAGCGGATCTTTTTTATAAGCTTCAATAACTAATTGGTCTCTACAAAGATTACTCAAATCAAGTTGATTTCCTTGACTAAAACCCGGATAGACTTTTCGGAGCATTTTTGCTATGAAAAGAAGAGCTGCTGGAGGTTTGAATCCAGGTTCAAGAAGAGGGGATGAAGCAATAATTCCCCGCACAGATTCTTTATAATGATTGAGAAGGTAGTCAATGACTATACCACCACCCATACTTTGTCCATACAAGAAAATAGGAAGTCCTGTAAAGTTATTTTGAGCATAATGAATATTCTGATCGATATCAAAAAACACATCTTGGTATTGATTAATATGACCACGTTTATTTCCAGACCGTCCGTGACCTGAAAGATCCGAACCCATGACTACAAACCCGTAATGATTAAAAAATGAGGCTAAGTGTTCATATCTACCAATATGCTCACCTAAACCGTGGCAGATAATGATAACTCCTTTTCTATTCTCGGCGGGTAAAACATCCCATCCTCGTCCAACAATTTTTGTATTGGAGGGAGAAACCCAAGACATTTCAAATCCTTTCATTTATAGTTGATTTTGTTGTATATTGATTGATAAGCCAATGTAAGATAATTTAATGTAAATTGTTGATGGTTCCTCTACTTGTTCATAATTCATTTGTGATTTTAATGCAAAATATAGCTGTATGAGTCTCTCTTTACGATTCTTTACATTCATGGTCAGACGTGGAAGAGATAAAACGTTGAGACGTCTCTCTGAGCCATTAAAGATGAGAAGAGGTAATGAACGGCTTTTGTCTAAGATCAAAAAACCTAATAATGTACAGACACGTCTTGAAGATATCAGTGGAATATCTGCTTTACGATGTGTTCCACCTAAGGTGAATGATCCTCAAAAAGTAATCTATTATTTACACGGAGGTGGTTATGTTGTGGGTTCATGTAAAGCATACACCTCACTTATGGCCAAAATTGCATTGGAATCTAAAACTGAAGTGATTGGAATTGATTACCGATTAGCACCAGAATTTCCATTTCCATCGGGTCTTCTCGATGCAGCATCAGGCTATGATCATTTACTTCAATCTGGATATTCCCCGAGTGATATTGTCATTATGGGGGATTCTGCGGGTGGTGGGTTGACATTATCACTTCTGACTTATTTAAAGAATAAAGATAAGGTTATGCCAGCTGCTGTAGTTCTTTTATCTCCTTGGGCTGATCTAAGGAATAATAGTTCATCACATAAAACCTATGCAGAAAATGATTGTATTGTCCATCCTGATGTATTACGAACATTCACGACATATTATCTGGGTGATCAAACTGAAGCAAATTCACCACTTGTAAGTAGTGTTTTAGCCGATCTAGGGGAATTTCCACCGATGTATATTCAGGTAGGGAGTGAAGAAGTATTATTGGATGATGCTTTAGCGCTTGAAAAAAAGGCAGAGCAGGATGGTGCAGAGGTCCATTTAGATATTTTGCCACGATTCCCTCATGTATTTCATTTCGGCTGGGCGTATATTCCTGAATCTAGAAAGGCGATACAAGGGATTGCTCGTTATGTACATTCTGTATTTACCAAATAAAAGGAATCAGTGCTTTTCGATTTTTGGGATAATCAGGAAACTTTTGTTGGTACCATTTGTGGTGAGCAATGGCACGCGGAGCTAAGTTGGCAAAAGTCCAGATAGCAAACGACAAGGCTGCTAGATTATAGGCCATCAACATAAATCCGATCCATTCTATGATCTCACCCAGTAAATTAGGACATGATATGAATGAGAACATTCCTTTTTGAGGTATGTAATAGGTTGAATCACCTTTTTTTCTAAGGCCAAGAAGAATATTATCATGCCAAATATTGATGAAAGCCCCCAGTAAAAATAACCCCAGTCCAATATAAAAAAGGGTAGGATAATGGCTGATCGAAGTAGCTGTCCAAGAAAGAAAGGATCCATTTAGAAATCCATTGATAAGATTAAAAAAGATGGCACTACTCATCGTAAAAACAGGCATTGTTTTTTTAACATCTTTTTGTCGTAGTGGATAAATAACAGAACGATTAAAATAGTGAAGATTCCATAGTCCTAGTAAAAAAAGATGATCCGTATAGATGTCACCGTGCACATGAAAATAAAAGCTTAGATTCAAAACGATGGGTGAAGGAATCTCCATAATGAACCATGCCCAGCGAGCATTAATAGTTGGTCCCCAATTGTTGGATGTATGTCGTCCAAAAGGTGCAATCACTTTTTGTAGCAGAAAGAAGGTAATGATCGCTATAAGTATCCAAAAATAGGTGAGTGGGTAGTACATAAATATTTATTGAGCTCTCTAACAAAAAAAGCACTTTTTATCTAAAAAGTGCTTTTTTTAAGGTGTCATCTAAATTTAATATTCATCTTCTGGGAAGAAGAAGTCACTTTTGGTTGGGAAATCGTCCCAAATGTCTTCAATTCCTTCATAATGTTCTCCTTCGTCTTCAAGTGCTTGTAAATTCTCGATTACTTCGATCGGTGCACCTGAACGTATGGAATAATCTATAAGCTCATCACGTGTAGCTGGCCAAGGCGCATCCTGCAGATGTGAAGCTAGTTCTAATGTCCAATACATAAACAAACAAGTTAAAAAGTGAACAAAAATATATTAAAAGTGTGCAATTAAAACTGTTACATTTCTCTGCAAATCTAACTTTGATGCAAATCTAAAAATTAATTGATAATTACCAATTCCAAACGTTTTTTTTTTAATGAAAGTTGCTCTTTTTACGATCAATTTTTCCAATGAATTAAAAAAAAAAGGCTGCTACGAAATGTAGCAACCTTTTTTGACAAGAAATTTTGTCGAAATGTTTAGTTATCCCACCAGACCTTATCGAACTGAGTTACACCAACTGGTGCATTCGGATTGTATCTGATCTCATTATCAGGATACGCAAAACGAGTAGGTATTGCAGAACCTGTATTAGGAGTTAAAGCAGGAATCCCTGTTCTTCTCCAGTCGTTGAATACCTCAGGGTCCGTAAACATAGCGATGTACTTCTGTGTCATGATCTCATCCATAGTTAGAAGAGAATCACCAGGGTTAACAGATGCTTGACCGACATAAGCAGCATAATCAGATGAAAGACCTAGATCTGAATAAGAACTAGAAATACCATCTAGATAAGCTTGGTTTGTAGCAGCTGTTTGTCCTTCTGTTTGCATTCTACACTCAGCCTCTATGAATTTCACTTCTGTGTAAGACAATAGTGTCTGAGGATGGTCAGAAACAAATAAAGGATGTCCTGTAGTTAATGAAGCACCAAGAATGCTTGCACGAGCATCATTCAAACTGTTCATTAAGGCAACATAGCTATCGCCAACTTCGCAGTCAGTTCTTTGCTCATTGTACTGATACCAAGGAGAATTCTCATTGGCATTAACACCGAATGGAACTTTGGCATCATCAGCAGAAGATGTTAAGCCATTGGCCAATGAAGACAATGCAGAACTGTAATTGCTAGCGCTAACACCACCTAAGTGAAGGTAAGCTCTTGCTTTTAATGTGTGACAGAATTTTGTCCACATATCTGCATCACCACCATAGATTAGGTCATCAGCACCAGGTAGTAATCCACCACCATCAGTTGCAAAATTAGCAATTGCATTATCTAATAAAGTTTGTACAGCACTGTAAATGCTTTCTTGGGAGTCAAAACAGATCGGAAGAGC
>CAXQBA010000091.1:0-5308 GCA_964221885.1 Luminiphilus sp.
ATGGTATCAAATCAGCCGCTGAAATTTACTATAAAAAGACACCCTCAAACCTCTCAATCACAGAGGCTGCTATGTTGGTCAGGATGTTAAAAAATCCAGATCTATACAACCCGAAGAAATTCCCCGAAAAAGCTAAGAAGGGCCGCGAACAAGTCCTCAGAAATATGTTTGACGCTGGAAAAATAACGGAGGAGGAATATCACCACTATCGTCAGCTACCCATCGATATGTCAAATTTTGGGACATCAGATCACAATGATGGAATGGCTACTCATTTCAGAATGTATATGCGTGACCATATAAAAAATCTTTTGAAGCGATTAGCTGCCGAAGATAAACTCTATCAAAAACCTGACGGAAGTCCCTACGACATCTATCGTGATGGTTTAAAAATTTACACGACTATCGACTCCAGAGTTCAAAGACATGCCGAAAAAGCTGTATTTGATCACCTTAAATCCCACCAGAAAAAATTGTTCAAAGTATGGAAGGATTGGAATGCTAAAGATCCGGAGATCAGCTATAGAAGTAAAAATCCATGGACGTATAAAACATCGAAGAATACATACCAGGAAATGGAACTCCGTCAAAAAGGGTTAAGGAGACAAATGTGGCAATCAAGCCGCTATCAAAATAGTCGTCCTAAACTGATGCCGATTGCTCAACGCCTCTCATTGCGAGATGTTGACCTCGAACGGATTTTTACGATCACATCGTATGATAAGAAACCCAGAAAAGATGCAAAAGGAAATCGGATCGATGGTAAGAAACTATTCAAAAAATGGAAAAACACAGGCTTTATTACAGAAAAACAAGCTAAACTATACCAAGAAGTCCTTACCAGCAAAACATACGACAGCTTAGTCATTGAACGGGAAAATATGCTCAAATACATGAACACACCTGTAAAGATGCGCATATTTGCCTTTAACAAAAAAGGTGAAGTTGATACCATCATGAGTCCTTTTGATTCAATTCGCTATCACAGAATGCACCTTCAGACCGGTATGCTTGCTGTCAATCCTCGTACAGGTCATGTAAAAGCATGGGTGGGTGGCTTAAACCACAAATACTTCAAATTTGATCATGTCAACAAAGATAGAGCAGCCCGTCAAGTTGGTTCAACTATAAAACCATTCTTGTATGGGCTTACCGTTGATCTAAAAGGGTTTTCTCCCTGCCAAAAAGTTTGGGATGAACCCACGACCATCTCTAAAGATGAAGGTCAATTTGGCCTCATTGAAGATTGGACCCCTAGAAATGCTGATGGTTATTCTGGTGAGGAAATCACCTTAACAGAGGCCTTGAACCGTTCATTGAACTCCGTTTCTGCTTTCCTGATAAAAGATCTTAAATCAGCCGAACCCTTTCGGAATTTCTTAGCTGATCTAGGTATTGATACAAGTAATAATAGAGTCCCTTCCTATCCATCTATTTGTTTAGGCACTCCAAATCTTTCACCTTTTGAGATGACAGGAGGGTATACTATTTTTGCTAATGAAGGTACATACACAGAACCCATTTTTATCGATCGAATTGAAGATAAGAATGGGAATCTCATTTATTCTGCTGCTCAAGATCAACGCATAGAATCGATTCTATCCAAACAAGGAGCCTATGTGATGAATCAGATGTTGCAACGAATTCAACGAAATAGATTACCCAAAGTAAAGGCAGCCTATGGTGGAAAAACAGGTACAACTAATTATCATGCAGACGGTTGGTTTATGGGAATTACACCAGATATGGTAATAGGTACTTGGGTTGGATGCGATGACCGATTCATCCGATTTAAGACATTGGCAAATGGACAAGGAGCTAGAATGGCACGTCCGATCTTTGAAAAATTATTAATGAACATGGAGGCGGATAGTACACTAGCTCTTGATAAAACCTTCGATCCTACGCGCTTATTTCCGAAACCAGCCATTATCGAAAGGGAAATGGACTGTCTCAAATACGAAAACCTCAATGACTACAATGTCATTCCAGTCAATGATGCCACAGATGAAGATATATACAATGAGGATGATTACTAACATCTGAAAATGTGTAACCAATTCAGATTTGGTCATTACGATCCTATATATACTAAATTCAGAATTCTTGTCGTTTAGATTGCAAGAATAATCAAAAACAAGTCGAATATGAAACCGTATCATTGTATGACTAGCTATATGCTAGCAATAGCCCTCTGTGTGTCTCAATTTCATCTAAATGCTCAGATCTTGCAGTCCGATCTTAACTGCAAACCCAAAACAACATTTTATCAGACATCGTCATCAGCAAGATTACCTTTATCGCACCCATATGTTCATGAAAAGGATATTTTCTGGGAGAAAAGAGTATGGCGAGAAATTGATGTTAGACAAACGTTTAATCATCGTTTTAATGATCAGAACATGCCCCTCATTCAAATCTTATTGGATGGCTATAAAAAGCAACAGATTAAATTATACAGCACAGAAAAAGAAGATTTTTCTCTATTGGCAGATCCAAAATTAATTGCTGACGAATTATATGGAGTAGACACAACCTTCATTATAGACCCTATAACCATGGAGGAAGAAATGGTTGTTGTTCAAAATGAATTCGATCCAGCAAGTATTGTACGATACCGAATTAAAGAAGTATGGTATTTTGATGAAGAACGTTCAAGTTTATCCGTTCGAATATTGGGTATTGCTCCAATAATACGACGTACTGATCAAATGGGAAATACGCTGAATGAAGGAGCTCTATTCTGGGTTTATTATCCTGACTGTCGTAACTTTCTTCATGAAAAAATGGCACATAATCCACATAATGACTATGCACATCTATCTTGGACAGATGTATTTGATGCTCGCATGTTCCACTCTCACATCGTCAAGACAAACAATGTACATAACAACAGGATACAAGACTACATCAGTGACCCAACTGGGCGTCTAGTCGAAGCTCAAAAGATACACGAAGAGATACGAAATTTCGAACAAGATCTTTGGTCAAATTGATAACAACTTAAGAGGCAAAACTATTTTTGACCTCTTTTTTTCTGCGGAGCCTCACCAAAATCGAACATCAAAGAGAAACGCAATGTGTTATCTAAAGGATTACGCTGACCGGCTTGCGAAGGAATCAAATAAGAGAAGTTGATATTAAAGATCTTATACCTCAAGCCTAGACCAACCGTAAAATATTTTCTATTCCCCTTAAATCTATGTTCATTGTAGTGGCCGAAGCGAACCGCGAATTGTTTATTATACCAGTACTCTAATCCAATGGAATACATGAGCTCTGCAAGCTCCTCTCCGGCACCACCAGGTGCGTCGCCAAACGAAGAAAAAATAGAGGCTGGTACTGAAAGTTGCTTGTAGTCAGCGATACCATCTGAATTCGAATCATAGTCTGGGTTGATCACAGGATCACCATTTACATCAGTCACCACTTCACCATCATCATCATACAAATAACGACGTATCGGTGTAGGAACCATTAATTTATTGATATCTAAAGCTAAAACCAATGAATTATGCTCATCAAAATTATACTCAAACGAAGCACCTAAACCAATGTTTGCAGGAATATAATCCCGATTGGCAGATTGTGTATATGATATCTTGGTTCCAAGATTGGAAATAGCCAGACCTGCTGTGATGATCGCATCTTTCTCAGCGATAACAAGTGGTTTACGGTATGTAAAGGATAGATCCGCTGCAAAACCATGAGCCGGTTGCATGATCTGTCCACCAGCAACAGCACCTTGTCCAAGATTTGAGTAAATATATTTTGCTGAAAACCCAGCCGAAAACTCTTTACCTAATTTTCGAGCATAAGCAAATGAAAGCTCAAATTCATTGGGTCGTACAGTTTGAAGTGGATTTCCCTGATCATCGGTGTATTGTATTTGACCTAAAGAAAAGAAACGAAGACTTGCACCGATCGTTTGAGAGTAATCGATCTGTTTATAGCCAGACAAATAGCCTAGAAATACATCTGTTAAACCCAATGCACGAAGCCATGGTGTGAATGTAACAGATACACTTAGGTCTTTTTCTGCAAAAGTCAGATTCGATGCATTGAAATGCATGGAATTCGGATCAGCAGACAAGGCAATACCAGCATCTCCTAGCGCGCCAAAACGAGCATCTGGGACAATGCGTAAAAAAGGAATAGCCGTTATGATTGTATTATTACAATCTGAACCGTCAGCAGCAGCATTACCAAACGGGCAGCCGGTATTCGACGATGAAATTTGTGCATAAGATAATTGTGCAACAAGGATAAAAAGGGTCGTAAAACCTACATGAATCAATGTATTCATAAAAGGGTAGTAAATTTAATGTATGATTTCAACGTAGAGTTATTGCATAGGCGAGATTGGATAAGGGAACAAATATATAAAAAAATTACAAAAAAGATAGTCTTTACATGGCTGAAATAGGTACAATTACTTCAGTATGACAAGCTTCTGAAATTCACTGGCTTTTCGATTCGGATCATCAGAATCATCCAAACGGATAAATACCTTGTAGATATAAACGCCTTTTGCTAATGCATCTCCAAACTCATCTAAACCATCCCATGTGATATCGTCGATTCGATACCCTGTGTTTTCCTCAGCCGAAATAGATCGATCTATCGTTTTAACTAGACGTCCCGATACGGTATATACCTGAACTTGAACATCCAATGCTTGATATGGATAATTGTGCTCAAATTGAAACGATGTTAATGTAGTGAATGGGTTTGGATAGTTCAACACGTTTCGTATTGCAAGATCTTCTGTTGGCGCTACCACAAACTCAGTATCTCCCTCACCTGGATTATTATACGTATCCCAGGCTCGAACAGTAACTGAATAGTTACCGTAAGCCAGATCCTTCAATGGGTATGTGATCGTACCTCGTGTGTAATCATCAATCGTTGATTCGTAAAAATCATTCAGAATGTACGTTGATTGGCTACCATCTGGAAGGGTCAATGTTGCTTCTAGGTCATGACCTATGCTATTTCCAACAGTGTTTATACCATTCTCATCAAAAAGCTTCACAAATAATTGTGGATTTTTGTCCGTCATGCCACCTCTGGCAAACTTGTCATTATTCATGTATACTTCAACATCAGGACCTTGATTATCTTGATCGACATTACTAGCAGAACCTCCAACCAAGAGATCAGTTGAGTAACCAGCTCCCTCTTCTAAGCTAAAATTAGAATTACTGTAATACGATATTTTACCATTTCCAACCTGATAATTGATATCTTTTGGAACTACAAAAGAAAAAGAAAAGGTACCATTTACAATACTAGCTAGCTAGTATTG
>CAXQBA010000092.1:0-3672 GCA_964221885.1 Luminiphilus sp.
AAGTTGATTATTGATGCTTTTACAATATTTAAATAGATTTTATTTCAAATAGTCTTACCTTTGTCCAAAATTATATAAAAATGAGTAGAGAACTAAAGGAGACGATCGGTGAAGATGGGAAAGCAATCAGCCCTGTTTTACCTGAAAATGTAAAAAATTATTTGATCGATATCGATGGAACGATCACTGAGGATGTACCTAACGAAGAACCCGAACGTATGTTAACATGTGAACCATTTCCAGATGCCTTGGAAACGGTGAATAAGTGGTATGATGAAGGTCATTACATTTGTTTCTTCACATCAAGGACTGAAGAACATAGAGCAGTTACAGAAAAATGGTTACAGAAAAACAATTTCAACTATCATAGTTTATTGATGGGTAAACCTCGTGGTGGCAACTACCATTGGATCGATAACCACATGGTTAGAGCGACTCGTTTTAAAGGTAAATTTACCGACTTTGTGACGGAGAAGAAAGAAATACAGGTCTTTCCAAAATAATTCTAGCACAAATATTTGCCATTTCTGACTAAACAACTATCTTTGCACTCTGTATTTTTAGAAAATAGTTAAATACATAATAAAATGAAACGTACATTTCAACCTTCCAAAAGAAAAAGGAAAAACAAACACGGCTTCAGAGAGCGTATGGCCACTAAGAACGGTCGTAAAGTACTTGCCAGAAGAAGAAAAAAAGGTCGTAAACAATTGACTGTATCTGACGAGAAACACGGATTGAAGTAATCTTTACGTTTCACTGTACCTAGAGCTTTCGTTTAATCAATGTGTTAAACGAAAGCTTTTTTTTTAACACGATTGAATTGGCAATACGTAGAACACATATACTTAAATCAAAAAAAGATATTGACGAGCTCTTTATCCACAAGAAAAGAATTCATGGCCAACATGTATCTATCGTATATCAATATGTTACCAATAGAGTCTATTCTTTTAAGGTGGGGTTCTCGGTTCCTAAAAGATCGATACGGTTTGCCCATCAGAGAAACCTCCTAAAACGACGATTGAGAGAGTCCTTCCGCCCTTTGATTCCTAACATTGAAAAAATAGCCAAAGAAAAAGGACTCAGTGTGCATTTGATGCTTGTCTATTCTGGTAAAACCGTACAAACCTCGGCAAAAATAAAAGAAGATATATACAATGCCGTTATGAAATTAGTACATTGTAACAAATAAGACTTGAACGATGATTCAACGACTTCTTGGAATGATATCTTGGTTAATTGCTCTTCCTTTTATTCTTTTGATAAAAGTATACCAGTTGCTGATATCACCTATTCTTCCATCTCGTTGTCGTTTTATTCCCACTTGTTCGCACTATGCCTTACAAGCTTTCAAAACCTACCATCCGATCAAAGCACTTTATCTCTCGATAAAACGTATTGTAAAATGTCATCCATGGGGTGGCTTTGGACACGATCCACTACCATAAATCTACGTTCTTATGAAATGGCTCAGTAAATTATATTTAAAAATCACAGGCTGGAACTATAAATTAGGCTTTGAGGAGCCTCATTATAAGAATTGCGTCATGATCTGTGCACCTCACACATCGAACTGGGACTTTCCACTTGCCTTGAGTATTATGGATCAATTAGGAGCTCGTTCCAGATATGCCGTAAAGAAAGAAGCATTTGTTTTCCCATTAGGTCCGATCATGAAGAAATTAGGATGCATTCCCATCGATCGTCGTCCCAAGACCGATCGGGATAAAAAGGTGAGTACTGTTGATGCTATTGCCAGCTTATTTGATCAGTATGATGAGCTTTGTCTTCTCATAGCTGCAGAAGGTAGTCGTTCATTACGGGAAGAGTGGAAAACAGGGTTTTATTACATCGCATTGAAAGCTAATGTTCCTATTTGCTTAGGATATTTAGACTACGATAATAAAGTAGGTGGAATCGGTAAAGTAATTCACCCCTGTGGGGATATTGATAAAGATATGGCAGAGATCATGAATTTCTTCGCTCAGTTTAAAGGGAAATTTCCACACAAATTCAGCTTAGATCGTCGTTTTATCTCTTCAGACTCATCTGAGGAAGACATCTAAGTACTACTTTTTCCTCGAAAAAATATGCTTTACCCTGTACAATATCCGAAGTAGATAAATATTACTCTTGACCATTAAATAAAAAGCAAAGGCAAAAGGCCTTAATGCATGAAAAAATAGACTTCTGCGTAGCGATATCTCAGGCGTATATTTATTGAATACACCATAGGAAACCTGCAGCACAAGACCTAGAACCACTTTACCATTTTCTTGATGCTCTTCAAACAATGTAACAAGATCCTGATAAGCTTTTTCTGACGTATTCAGATCAAGTTTTAAAAAATCGATCAATTCATCCAAATTGACATGCTGCTTGTAATACATATCTTTTGTATAGGCACCTTCAACAAAAAGTTCACTTAATAGTGAGCGGGATACAGCTGATGCTATAGAGGAATGACCTGAATTACGAGTTGATAAGTACGTATGGAGATGTTTACTGAAATTTGTTGTATGAAGGGATATTCGACGTTGAGTCAGAATGACAAAACTATTGAGCCGTAATACTCTGTATAGTTCTTGCTTGAAATTAGATAGATCAAATTGCAAAGCTGAATCATCCAAAAAAGCGACATCCACAAAGTCATCGTCCAATGGAATTTTTGATTCTTTCAATTGTATATTCAGAAAAGACTGATGGGATTCAAATTCTTTTAATTGTACTTGAATGGATGGTTCGTCTGTTAAACTGCAAATGGTATGAACTTTATTTTGAAGCAAATGACCGACATAAGGCTTGGTTCGATGTACATCCAATACAATATACTTCTTGCCCACTTTCAATTCCTCTAATAGAAATCGACGGTATTCGTCAGGATATGCTTCCGTGTGGTGTATGTTAAAAGAGATAGCCATTTTTTACTCCACAGTTCTTCCGAGATTTGCAATAGACTTGAAAATGATCTCAAGGTCTTTCTCAACTGAATAGTCTTTAGCATAGATCGTATCTAATCGATCGATCGTACTTTTTTCTGTTGGTTTTATACTTAACGCATCTGTTGGATCAAGTACACTCTTTCGCAAGACCGGCAAATGATTTTGAACCGATCGATTTCTGTAACCTACCCACGACAGAGACCCCACTAATACGGATAAAATATTTTGTAGGAACCCCCATTTCTGTCGAACAAAAAGGAAAAGCAACGGATACATCAGCAGCATCAAAAAAGCATACAGCATATCTAGCAATCTTTTTGAACGGATATTATTGGGTGTTGAAATATTAAAATTCAACTCAAATGCATAGAGGCTCCCTTGAGAATTCTTATCACTTGAACCTATCATGTACTCACTCTGATCCGGTATGATCTTATACTGTATCTGTGAACCTAATTGTGCCATGGACTTGAAAATAAATTGTGTACTTACATCTTTAGAACAGAAAACGATCTCATTGACTGAATAGATATGAACCAACTCACCAATATATTTCATATCCCCCAGAAAATCTGCTTCTGATGAATCATCCTCACCGTCATAGAGTCGACCAATATATTGAACATTGATACGTGCTTTCAATAACAAATTCAATACCCGTTGACTCTCAACAGCTGATCCAACAATGATCAAATTCACATCTCGCCCCTTACTCCAGATCAATGAC
>CAXQBA010000093.1:0-7295 GCA_964221885.1 Luminiphilus sp.
CGACGCTCTTCCGATCTCAATGATGGCATGCCATCATTGAGAAACACAAAGATTCCATACATCAGTTTACCTCTGAAAAGGATAAAGGTATTTTTGATGCCATGAATAAGGGAATTTCTATGGCAACAGGAGAATATATATGGTTTATTCACGCTGATGATCAGATTTATGAAGATGATACACTTGAAAAGGCCTTCTTGAATCACAACGATGAAGATTTCGTATATGGAAAAGCTATGCTTGTTAGCGAGCAGGGTTTGGAACGTCCATTAGATGATCGAAAAAAACACCCATCGGCTGATGAATTATCTTGGCAAAGTTTGAAGAGTGGTATGATCATCTGTCATCAAGCTATGATTGTTAAAAGAAGTATAGCTCCAACTTATGATCTGACATATCATTTAGTAGGTGACCTTGATTGGGCGATTCGTATCCTTAAGAACACAAGCAGTGTGAGAGATACTGGTCAGTTTCTATGTCGATTTGTTGAGGGTGGAACCTCTACGCAACATCGGAGAGCATCGTTACAGCAGCGTTTTTCTATTTTGAATAAGCACTTTGGCCTATTTTCGACCATTTGGCAACATGTTGGTATTTTAACTGCTGCTATAAAACGTCGTTCAATTCGTTAAGAACGAATTGCTGGATACGACGTTTCGAACCAATCGATGGTTTTTTTCAATCCTTCATATATAGTTGTAAACTGAAACGACGGCAGCAACTCTTTGACTTTTGAATTATCACTTGGCTTTCTGAATTGCCCATCTGGTTTATCGGTCAACCATTTGATATTTCCTTTAAAATTGAGCAATTCAGCTATCATTTCAACAAGATCTTTGATTGAAGTCTCTTCTGATGTACTGAATATGATCGGTTCCTCTTCGTTATATTCCTCCAAAGCCCAAACAGATAGTTTAGCCACATCTTCTGAAAAAATAAATTCTCTCAATGGTTTACCAGAACCCCAAACCTCTAAATCTATTTTTTGTTCTCTGGCTAAAAAACAACGATGTATCAGTGAAGGAACCACGTGGCCGTTCTCTAGATCAAATAGATCATTTGGTCCATATATATTCGTTGGGATTACTGAAACGTAATTTAATCCATACTGTTCTCTGTATGCACGAATCTGAACATCAGTCATTCGTTTAGCATAAGCATATGCATCATTTGAGCTGTGTGGTGCTCCACGATGAATATCCTTTACCTGAAGAGGATATGATACATCATCTGGAAAAACACAGGTAGATAAGAAAGCGACTAACTTAGTAACACCAACCTGTCTTGCTGCTTCTATGACATGTGTATTCATCAAGATATTCTCACGAAAGAAATCTCCTTTGTAATTCATGTTGCTCCAAATACCACCAACCTTAGCAGCGCAGTGAATCACCTCTTCAGGTTGATGTTTTGAAAAAAAGGTAAGCACATCTTGCCAAGAACAAAGATCTACATCTGATCGTCCGATCTTAAGATCAGCATTAATAGCCGATCCAACCATACCTGTACCACCTGTTACTAATCGTTTTGCCATATCTGTTATATGTATAAAGGAATTCCACTAGATCGAATATCCTTTCACTAAAGAACCTTCATATTGCCAAAAATAGAAGAATAAATCAACTATAAGAAAGAATGATTCAATTCCTCAATGTACTAGGATAATAATTCTTGCACAACACGTGATACACCTGCACTGGCTAGATCAGCTACTACATTCAAATGATCCACCTGAACCTCAGCTGGACTACGGTCTATGTAATACTTTGGAATATTCCTCGGAGCATAATCAACTAATCCAGCCGCAGGATAAACCTGCATGGATGTTCCAACGATCAGTAACACATCTGCTGTCTCACAAATTTCAGCCGCTGTTTCAATGAGTGGAACAGATTCTCCGAACCAAACAATATGTGGCCGTAACTGAAATCCCAATTCACAAGTATCTCCATCATTTATATCACCCTTCCAATCATAAACCAATGAAGCATCACCTTCACTTCTGGCTTTTCGTAATTCTCCATGAAGATGAATAACTTGTGATGAGCCAGCTCGCTCATGCAGATCATCAACATTTTGAGTTATGATATACACATCGTATTTCTCTTCTAATTCTTTCAGTGCATAATGTGCCCCATTGGGCTCAACCTCATTCAATTGTGCTCTTCGTTGATTATAAAAATCTAAAACCAACGACCTGTTCTTCAACCAACCAAGCGGTGACGCCACTTCCATTACATCATGCCCCTCCCATAATCCATCTGCGTCTCGGAATGTTTTAATTCCACTCTCTGCACTAATACCAGCCCCCGTCAGTACCACACATTTTTGTCTCATATTCTATTATTTTCCTACACAATTTGTAAAAGTCTCTTGAATTTGCATCCGTTTTACAACAGAATACATTTCACGTTGTTTTGAGCCATCAAATTATCAATAAATTATTAGATTTGCAGCAAGAATCAAAACGCGATCACAAATGAAAGTTTCTCTGAATTGGTTGAAAGAATATGTAAAGGTCGATGAATCGCCAGAAACAATTGGCGATATATTAACAGATATTGGCCTTGAGGTCGAAGGTATGGAATCCACAGAGAATATCAAAGGTGGTTTATCGGGCCTAGTAGTCGGTTTAGTTGAAGAATGCACCAAACATCCAAATGCAGATAAACTATCTGTTACTAAAGTTCGGATTGCAACGGATATAGTATTGGACATTGTTTGTGGTGCTCCAAACGTTTCAGAAGGGCAAAAGGTCATAGTAGCTCCTGTTGGTTCTACATTATACCCTACATCCGGAGAACCTTTTAAAATAAAAAAAGGGAAGATCAGGGGTCAGGTTTCAGAGGGAATGATATGTGCTGAAGATGAAATTGGATTGGGTAAATCACATGATGGAATTATGGTTCTTGATGAACATGCTACCATCGGTCAATTAGCCAGTGCGTATTTTGCTGATCAATTATCTACTGACACAGTATATGACATTGGACTAACTCCGAATCGTTCTGACGCAACAGGTCATTTGGGTGTTGCTTTCGATCTGTCAGCAGCTTTAAAGACAAACTTTGAGAACCAAGGTGACTTTTCAAAACCAATGGTTAATACCCCTAAAAAACCAAGTAATAGTTTGGATATTCATGTAGATATCCGTCAAACAGATTTATGTCCTAGATATAGTGGTATTGTTCTTGACAATGTTCAGGTAAAACCATCGCCACAATGGATGCAGGATCGACTACGTTCCATTGGTCAAGAACCGTTGAACAATGTTGTTGACATCACTAACTTTGTATTACATGAATTAGGACAACCGTTACACGCTTTCGACTATGATGCCATTGCTGAAAATACAATCATCGTAAAGACAGCCAATGATAATGAACCATTTACTTGTTTGGATGGTATTGAAAAATCATTAACCAATGAAGATCTTGTGATCTGTGATGGTAATGAAATACCGATGTGTATAGCTGGTGTATATGGAGGTCTTGAATCGGGTGTAAACGAAAAAACAACTCGGATTTTCTTGGAATCAGCCTTTTTTGATGCAACCTCAGTAAGAAGAACCAGTATGCGACACTTACTTCGCACCGATGCTGCTACACGTTTCGAAAAAGGAACAGACCCAGAACAAACCATTTATGCGCTTCAACGTGCAACGGATCTACTTTGCCAATATGCTGAGGCCAATGTTTGTTCAGAGATTCTAGATACTTATCCAGTCAAAATAGACCGAAAACAAGTACAACTTTCCATTGACAAGTTACATAGTTATTTAGGTTTTAAAATGGCTGAAACCGATCTGGAAAATATACTTCAACATCTTGATTTCGAAGTAATTCAAAAAGACACATCACATTATGTTATCACGATACCAACAAACAAAAGTGATGTTACCAGACAGGAAGATGTGATCGAGGAGATCTTGAGAATATATGGCTACAATAAAATTGATATGCCCACTCGTGTCCACTCTATTTTATCTTTTTCCTCATTTCCCGATGCCAGAAAAGTAAGAAATGCTTTGGCAGATAAATTGAGTGGAGCAGGATTTAATGAGATCATGTCAACGTCAATGACCCGATCTGCTTACTACAGAGATATTCTACCCATGGATACGGATCAGCTTGTATTTGTGAACAACACCTCAAATCAACACTTGGATCTTATGCGACCAAGTATGCTTTTTAGCGGATTAGAAACTATAGCCCATAACCAAAACCGACAAAATCCTGATCTGAACATCTATGAATTTGGCAAAACCTATCAGAAGAAATTAGAAAATAATCAAACATTATATACCGAACAACAACATGTTAGTCTTTTCATGTGCGGTATGAAAAACGAAGAATCATGGATTCATCCGAAACAAAAGGCCGTTAGTTTCTTTGATATCAAAGAAGCGGTTGATATGTTAATGACGAATCTTGGTTTCACTAAGGGAAGTTATCAAGTGCAAGAGATAGAAAATAATTCACTGGTATATGGACTACGGTACCACAGAGGAAAAGATATCCTTGTTGAATTAGGTCGTGTAAATGGTCATATTACACAACAGATGAATATAAGGCAAGAAGTATTTATGGCTGATCTATCTATGGATACGATTCTGAAGCATCTTAAAAAACATACATTGACCTACCGCCCAATTTCAAAGTATCCACTTGTTCGTAGAGATCTAGCCCTTGTTCTTAATAAATCTATTTCATTCAATGATGTGGAACGCTTGGCCTATAAAACCGAAAAGAAATTACTGAAACAAGTAAATCTTTTTGATGTATTCATTGACGAGGCTAAGCTTGGTAAGGGAAAGAAATCTTACTCGATCAGCTATCAATTTCAAGATCAATCTAAAACATTGAAAGACAAAGAAATTGATAAGATTATGCAAAAAATGATTCTAACATACGAGCAGAATTTAAATGCTATTATCCGCAAATAAACTTCAAAGTTCTATTCATATTAATATTCCAAGGACATTAATCCTTACTTAACATTTTTTTTCCAAAAATTTAAGTACATTTGAAATGAGTTAATTTTTGAACTTTTTATAATCAATTTTTATAAATGTTCTCACTCATTTGATGCGATTGTCACTATTTACTATATATACAGAGAAGTATATCAACACTTCTCAATCAATTAGACCAAGTAGATTCAACAGGTCACACGTCGAACATGTACGTGTGTCCATTTAATGTTTTTCCTTGACGGTCTGCACTCCTTTTCATCAAATGTTTCAGAACTTCTGTAAGACATTGATTTATGAATATAAATGAATGAAATCATGGAAGAATATACAACCATAGCAATAGCCTGCGTCGCCAGTTTGGTCGTAGGTTTCATACTAGGGCGTTTTATCATAATGGCCTTAAACAACAAGGAAAAGAAAAAAATTGAAAAACAGGCTGAAGAAATCATCCAAAAAGCCCGAAAAAATGCTGATAATATAATCCTTGATTCTAAAGAAAAATCAAAACGGATCATAGAGAATAAAAAAAGAGAGGGTGAAAATCTCAAACGTAAAAAGTTAGGAGAAGCCAAAGAGATATTTGCAGAGAAAAGGACTGAACTCGAAAACAAATTCAATAACAAAACACAGTCACTTAAAGCTCTCGAAAAGAATCTGACAAAACGTGATATTGATCTCAAGTCAAAAGAAAACGATCTAAAACGTAAACAAGACACGTTCAATAGTCAAGTATCAAAGGTCGAGCAAAAAGGAGAACGACTCGACCTCAAAATGCAGAAAGTAGACGCTCTACTTGAAGAATATCAAATGCAACTTGAAAAAGTAGCGAAATTCACACCTCAACAAGCAAAGGAAGAATTGATCAAATCCATTAAGGATAAAGCAGAAACTGAAGCTATTTCGTTCATCAAAGATAAAATGGAAGAAGCAAAGTTAACAGCTAATAAAAATGCTAAGAAGATCGTTATTCAATCGATCCAGCGTATGGCTGCTGAGTACACTATTGAAAACACGGTATCTGTCTTTCGCCTTGAATCCGATGATATCAAAGGACAGATCATTGGTCGTGAGGGACGTAATATTAGAGCACTGGAAGCAGCGACTGGCGTAGAAATAATAGTTGATGACACTCCTGAAGCTATTGTCATATCAAGTTTTGACTCTGTCCGTCGTGAGATCTGTCGATTATCATTACAGCGTTTAGTGGCTGATGGAAGAATACACCCTGCCCGTATTGAGGAAGTGGTTGCCAAAACAAAAAAACAAATCGAGGAACAAATCTTGGAAATCGGTCAACGAACCGTAATCGATCTCAATATACATGGTATCCAAACACCTATCGTCCGAATGGTAGGTCGTATGAGATTCCGCTCTTCTTACGGTCAAAACTTATTAAAACACTCCATCGAAACAGCAAAACTTTGTGCATTGATGGCAGCTGAATTAGGGTTGAGCGCTCAAGAGGTTAAATTAGCTAAGCGAGCAGGTCTACTTCATGATATTGGAAAAGTAAATGAAGAAGAAACGGAACTATCCCATGCCATCGTAGGTATGAAGATGTGTGAAAAACACGGTGAAAAAGCTGCAGTTGCCAATGCAGTTGGTGCGCACCACGATGAGATTGAAATGAAATATATCATCTCTCCTATTGTTCAAGCTTGTGACGCTATTTCAGGTGCTAGACCTGGTGCTAGAAGAGAGATTCTAGAGAGTTATATAGAACGTATTCACGATCTTGAAAAGATTGCATTATCGTATGATGGGGTTCAGAAGGTATATGCTATGCAAGCTGGTCGTGAACTTCGCGTCATTGTCGAATCAGAAAAGGTATCAGATAGTGATGCCGATAGCTTATCATTTGAGATATCACAAAAGATCCAAGATGAGATGCAATACCCTGGTCAGATCAAGGTAACGGTAATTCGTGAAAAGAGAGCGATTGCTTTCGCAAGGTAATGAATAAAAATATGCACAAATACTCGATTGTATTATCATCAATGGTAGTTCATAAATATCTTTTGCTGTCAGTATTCATCATAAGTTGTATGTGGTCTTGTCAACCAAACAATGATCACGTTTCGGAGCTAAATACCGTAGACTCATTAGATCAGGAACGCACGGTAACATCAACTGAACCTGCTTTTAAGTCGGTTGATGGTCAATTTTCTATCCAATTCCCTGGTGTACCCGAAACCAATGAAAGTTCAACACCAACTGAAATAGGTTTGATCGATGTCACTCAGTATATTTATTCGGCTGATGACAAGCAAGTATGGATTGCGAGTTTCGCTGACTACTCAAGCCAAATGCTACAGAATGG
>CAXQBA010000094.1:0-2672 GCA_964221885.1 Luminiphilus sp.
AAGATAACGACCATCTTCTGTTACAGTCATTTTTCCATCTTGTGCCACTACTTCCATCATGGTTCCCACATTGGCATCTTTAAAGTCTACTAGTAAGACATCTTTTAAGGCGCCTGTTTTTTCATTCTTTTCACCTATACGAATAGAATAACCATTGAAGTCATCATTAAACACACCTTCTGTGAGAGAAAGTGTAGGCTTCTGGTGTTTAAGGTCATATAATCTACTCTTGAACTGAAGCGTCGACATAGGTGAAATTACATCAGAACTGAAGTAGGAAAACAATGCTATTAAGAACCCGACCCAAATAATGGCACGCATAATTCTCAAGAGGGAAACACCCGCAGATTTGATACTAGACAATTCATAGGATTCACCCAGATTTCCGAAAACCATCACAGTCGAAATCAAAATAGCAATAGGTAGTGCCATAGGAAATAGGGCCACAGACATATAACCCAACATTTCCATAATAAAGAAAAAACTAACCCCCTTCCCTGCTATATCATCTAAGGCAAGAAATAGACTTTGCATGACCAATACGAACAATGCAATGAAAAAGGTTGCAATGAACGGTGGTGCAAAAGAGACTAATAAAAGCTTATCCAATTTCTTAAAACCCATCAAAATAGCTGTGCTTTATTTCTGCTAAAATGCAGGAAAGTTTTGAATATTTCATTTTAACAACATCCATTTGAAAAAAAATCTATTTTTTTTTGACTAAAGTGTAACCCTTTAAATATCCGTTCGTCTAAACAAATGAAAAGAAAATCGACTATCTGTTTTTATTACTAAAAATTTAAACACATTAGACATGAAACCTAGATTTCTTATAATTCTTTTTATTGCGGGATTCAGTTCAACCACTTTTGGACAAGATGATTTCATTCCATCATTCTTTGAAAAGTAAAATGATAATGACCAGTTTACATCTATAATATGTAACAGCTAAATGTTCTACATGGTAAAAGAACTTCAGCAGGAAGTCTCCCAATCCTGAAAATACTTTTCAGAGTTTTGGATTTAACAAACAGTAGATCAAGAATAGTGTGGATGTAAAATTGGAAGGTTGATAATTTCTATTCCCTACCTATAAATAGTAATGATTCATATATTTTTAAATTAATTTTTATAGCATCAAAATAATTTTGATTTCTCCCTCCGATTGAACAAAAATCATTAAATTCCAATTGGCGATTAGATTGCCACTTATTTCAATCACCAAAATAACATCCATGTATCACCGTAATAGAGTAATGGGTTGCATAAAACCTATTTATTTCCTCGCTTTTTTAATTTCAACTCCTTTTCTCCTAAATGCCCAACCAGCAGTAAGTTCTGCTGAAAGTAGAATGGAAAGTTTTGAACAAAGACAAAACCTTTCCACTAATTCAATTTTTAAAGGAGTAGTATTCGAAAATATTGGACCAAGCGTTATGAGCGGACGTGTCTCTGATATTGACGTCAACCCATCCGACCCATCGGATTTTTTTGTTGCCTATGCCTCAGGAGGAATATTTAGGACACAAAACAATGGAACCACATTTACTCCACTCTTCGATAATCAAATTGTAATCACCATAGGTGACATTGCGGTAGATTGGGACTCGGGAACCATCTATGCCGGCACTGGAGAGGTTAACTCAAGCCGTTCATCATATGCAGGGATGGGTATATATAAAAGTACAGATTGGGGACAATCCTGGTCTGCTTCAGGCCTTGAAGAAAGTCATCACATTGGTAGAATACTAATAAACCCTAATGACCCGAATCAAATCACCGTTGCCGTTTTAGGTCATTTATATTCTCCAAATCAAGAAAGAGGGATCTATCATTCATCAGACGGTGGACAAACCTGGTCTCAGGCTTTATATGTTAACGAAGATGCTGGTGGTATTGACTTAATTGAAGACCCTACTGACCCTATGGTGCTGTATGCCTCAACTTGGGAGCGTACACGAAGAGCATGGAATTTCGTAGAATCAGGTCAAGGATCTAATATCTACAAAAGTGTTGATGGTGGTAAAACATGGGGGCAATTAACGAATGCTAGGTCTGGATTCCCACACGGCGAAGGAGCTGGAAGAATTGGGCTATCTGCAGTAGTTGAAAATGATAAGACCGTATTGTATAGTGTCATTGATAATTATTTTAGAAGACCAGCAGAAAAAACAGATGCGAATGGCGATCAGTTGACTAAAGATCAACTTAGAACTATGGATAAAACTGCTTTTCTGGCTATTCCAAGTGAAAAAGTAAAGGCGTACCTAGCAACATATAACTTTCCTGAACAATACAGCTATGATAATATTGTTCGACTCATGAATAGCGGTGAGATCAATCCCAATGACTTGGTGGATTATGTGGAGGATGCCAATTCATTATTATTCGACACTCCGGTTGTAGGCGCAGAAGTATATCGATCTACTAATGGAGGTAGAAGTTGGAAAAAAACGCATGAGGGATATCTAGACTTTGTTTATAATTCCTACGGATATTATTTCGGTCAAATCAGAACCAATCCTTCCAATCCAAATACGCTATACATTATGGGGGTTCCTGTGCTAAGATCTGATGACAAAGGAGCGAATTGGACCTCCATTTGGAGACCAAACGTTCATGCAGATCATCATGCCCTTTGGGTTAATCCAGACAAGGAGGGGCATATCATA
>CAXQBA010000095.1:0-7006 GCA_964221885.1 Luminiphilus sp.
ATTGTGCAAGGTGTCTTTGGTCGTATTATCCGCCACGCGTCGATTCGATGAAAAGACAAGAATCGGTGGATTCGAACTAAAGGCATTAAAAAAGCTATACGGTGCTACATTAGGCACGCCCTTGTCGTCTATGGTGCTGACAAAGGCGATCGGACGCGGCGCGATAGCCCCCACCATGAACTGATGCAGGTCTTTAGTCGGTATATCCCCTTGTCGAATTTTTCTCATTTTCATACGGATCAATATTTACCCTAAAAGTAATAAAGATTCATACACAGCGTATGATTATGTGAGAAATAAACGCATCACCACTTCACCTTCACACTTTCGCCCCAGTTTTTGAGGCTGACCACATAGACATTGCTGCTCGGTAGGTCCGGTTTCGGGATGCTCAAGCTGGCCTGACCCGCTTGCAGGGTCTGGCTATACAACTCGCGGCCCAAAACATCGCAGATGATCAGTTCGGTCGTCTCCGTCAGGAGTCGATCGTCCTGAATGTGGATCCGATCCGCATCTGTGTAGATCGAACGGCTGTTTGTCGAGAGGTCATTGAATCCTGATACCAGTCCCATCGATAGATGTAGGACAAAGCGATCGTGGTTATCCAAAGAGTCGCTACTGTACGCGTAATCGCTCATCGACAGATCGTGAAAGATCTGATGATCTCGATCTTCGAGATATATCGTCGCCCCGGTCGGGAAATGATTAATCTCAACCGCTGATATGTAGAAGCTATCCGTAAAGGTCACCAGGTGGTGCAGCGGAATAGGTATATTATTCTGTTGTGGGGTCTGTCGGATACTGATTGATAAAGCACCCATGGTATCCAAGGCTGCGATCTCCATCTTCGGATGTGTATTGGCGGGTAGCAACCAAGCGTCGTAGTCTTTATCGAAGCGATCGGTGGCCAAATCATTGAAGGTGATCACCGATTCACAGGTGTAACTCTCCTGCTTGCTCGATATCTCCAGACGAAGTAATGGCTGTACTGAGGCCGCATTCACCTTGTAGAAGGGACTGGCCAGATCCGGGTCAGTCACTCGTACAGAATTATCCAGACTAAGGGTAGTCTGTGCTGTGGAGCGCACCCAGAAGCCTTGTGAGGATGGTATGTATCGGGTCAGTGCCGTGGCCGGTACCGATATACCCCCATTGGCTGAAGAGTACGATGCGTATTGGTTCTGTATCCATACATAGTAGGACGATTCCAGATCCGGACCGATATTGACGGCATGCCAATCGATCGGTGACGGGTAAGGATTACCCACCAGTTCCCAGCCTTGCGGTGAGGTTGAGGTCGGACTGCCCACACTGTTTCCTTGGGTGTAGTTAATCGTACGTGTAAAGGGGCCTGTACTGGCTGGGCCCGTGAACTTGACCACCTTGCTGACCAATGGATTGATATAAGCGATAAAGCCTTGCATCTTCGCCATCAAATACGATGTATTCGGAGGATTGAGCCAGCCGATATCCTTATTGTCTGTCGGGTCGGTCTCATCATAATAATACACACTCGATAAGGAGGCATAACCCGTCAACTGACCGATCGCTGCATTATCCACTGCAGAGGAGAAAAAGCGAAAAGCCACAAAATTGTCGCGAATATGTCGTTCCTGCGTGATGTCGCCAGTCAGCAAACCACCCTGATCATCGATCAAGGCTGTTCGATTGGCATCCGAGTTGAGCACAAAATCGAAGTTATTCGTTGCAACCGTTCCGCCGATCAATCCCGCATAGGATTGGATCCTTGTGTCGCTGCCCATGGTCAAGGTGCCGGTGCTATTGAAGCGGACGTTCTCGACTTGACCGACTTGTAGCGTTCTAGTTGCACCAGCCAATTCAAGAGGTCCTTCAATGATTCCTGCATTCTGCAAGCCACCTTCGACCATCATCAAACTTTGCGGATCGACCTGCAAAAGCCCTGCGCTGTTCAGACTGAGATCGACCCCACTGGCAATAGACACATTCGAACCAACCGAAACGATATGTCTGACCAATACGGACTGTGTTGGATCAGGTACGCAAAAACAATCCCATGTCGTAGGTGTCTGCCATGACCCGTCTTGTACGGACTGAACAATGAGACTGATTGTCAAACAATTGCTTTTTTCAAAACTATACCCCGTTCCTTGTCCACCATAGAAAGCAAATCGACCAGCTACTACAGGAAGATATATATCCTTTGTGTAACCATCGTCCTGACCACCTGCGAAGATGGCCTCAGCAGGAGAGTAAGGTTCGTATGTTGCTGTATCGTATCCATCGGATGTATCTCCTTTATAAGCAAATAGTCCATCACTTACAATGAGTTGATCAGCGTAAGAATACCCTTGATCTACACCTCCTGCAAATGCTGCATTCCCCGTATTATTGGACGCATAATTTGAAGATGTATATCCCAATCCATCTCCTCCTCCGAAGAGCTGTCCAAATAGTAGACTATTGTAGAGTATACATACTGTAAGTAGACTAATTTTTCTCATATCAAACCATCTTGAAGGTGACACCTATCTTACTCCTCGTCCCCCAACCTGAATATTTCTACTTCTCCTATGCCAATCACATCGACTTCTATCTGAGACAAAACCTTGATTGTAGATACCACTACTTAGTGGCGTTTCAAATCCACCACCTCGTATTCCTACACCAAAGGCATCAACAAGTGTCGAGTTGATGGTCAAGATTGTTGATGGCCAATCACTCACATCAGCACATCCAAAAGGTGCTACTAAGAAGGTAAGTTCACCATCTCCAACATTCCCCTCAAAACTTTGAGCAGTTGTTGCATGAGCAGCATTTACAACAAATTCCGTAACATTATCTGATAGATTCATCACACCATAATAACCGGCACCAGATGATACTCGAGTTGATGTACTGATAGCAGCAAATCCACTCCTGTAGATTCGTTTACCTACTGTTTGACTGTTAAAATTAGCAGGACCATGATAAGATGTATCAAGCTTTTCTGTAGCACCAGAACCACTTAACCAACCAGGAGGGACGGGTGTTACTGTGGATGATCCCCATGCAAATTCATTAATTACAGGGTTCACTGGCCCTCGGCATAATTTCTCGTACTCTAGTTCTGTCATTGGACGTAATGCCGACCAATCCAAATAAGCACATAAATCCATCCATGAAAATAGATCTATAGCTCTAGTAGGAAAAGGCGCTGATACGTTTGGCCATACACCTGTCGCAATATTGTTATTTCTTTCATTGAATTGATCATTTGTTATCATATTCAAAAAGTCAATGTATTGGCCTTGAGTTATTTCATATTTCATGCAATGAAATTCTGCATAACCTTTGGGATATTCAGCAGGTAAAGATACAACAGGCTCCGCCGAAGTATTTGTACTTGAAAGGTTTGTATTACTTATAGAATTTTCACTTTGAACCAAATATGGAATACCAGTATTGGTAATAAATGCACCTCTTGCATTTGCATTAATAGACGCCGTTGATCCATCACCAAGATAAAAGTTGCCAGTTGGAATATTCACCATCTCAATACCCATGACTGAAAAGTCAAAATCCCCTGTTGGAATATCAACCATTTTTAGTGTAACCGTTGTTGATGGAATATTCCCAACACCATCTGAGGATCTTTTTAAATAGATTCCTTTCGCAGGATCACCACTTATTCTCCTATCATCAAAATAAACCATCAGGGGTGAAGATGCTGAGTGGTTCGAGGCCGTTGTGTCAAGGTTCACATGTGACCAGACATTGGAAGCACAATCCCTTCGTTTGACAAAAACCCAAACAGCATCGTGATTGTACGGTGGTGTGGAAACACGCCAACTATTTTCCCAAGAAATCGTGAATGTGAGATTCGATCCACCAACAACTGATACATTAGTGATCGTAACATTATTGGCAAAAGTAGCGGAAATTGTGGATAGAATCAAGATGCAAAAAAGCATCCAGCTTTTAAGACTAAACATATTTTTGAATTTTAAACTTGTGTGATGTATTGTGTCTGCAAATCAATAAAAGAATGTACATTATTAGAGCTAACAATGTCTTCTCCAATCAAAAAGCATAATTAATTTAGTGAATTTTTATGAAAAATCTGCTAGGCAATATGAAATTTTTCATTCTTGTATGGTGCTTGATCAATGGATGTCACCCAAATCAACGTTCAAAAAATAGCGCTAGTCAACAAATCCAATGGCAAGCCATCAAATTGATGTCACGCCAACTAGAGTCAACGTATCACATACACATCAATTTGGATTCCATCCAAAAAAACATTGAAATTATTAACCCAACGTTTCTGGGGAATACCCAACGCAACTACTATGGAAATTCACCACCAGATAGTCTTCATATTGCTTGGAGGTTTCACCTTGGCAAGGGAAAAACCATCGTAGGTAGAGATACGCATACCTGGGCTGGAGCAGGATGGACGGGACAACCATTAATGTTTTATGAAAATGACACACCCATGATCGTTCAAGGTGCCTTTGACCACAGTCTCCGAAAAATCAATGCAAAAACAAATAAAGAAGTCTGGCGATACACTTTTGATGATGTTTTAAAAGGTACGGGGAGCTTTTATTATAATCCTAATTTCAGAAACCTTGAGGAATCTTGTATGATTATTCAGGGTGCTCGATCAGGTGGTCGTTTATATAAGGAAAAAGCATACAGCCTTCGTGCCATCTCATACTTTTCTGGAAAAGAACTTTGGCGTATGAATGTGGGTCGAACCCGATCCTACTCAAGGGATGTTGACGCTTCGGGTTTGATCATAGACTCCACCATGTACATAGGTTTAGAGAATGGTATTTTCACAATAATAGATCTAAGTCTGTACTCTCGAACAAAAGTGGACCATTTTTATACACCACGCATCATTAAGCAAAGCGACACATTGTACTCAAAAGCCCATATTCGATTGCATGGCGGAAACCTCGTTACAGAAGCATCACCTACCCGAATAGATGATCATATTTATATAGCTTCAGGTGCTGGTCATATAAGTCGTTTTAGCATGATCAAAAATCAGATTGATTGGCATTTTGAAACGAGTTCAGACTTAGACGGCACACCCAGTGTCACATACGATAACACTTTGCTTGTCCCAATAGAAAAGCAATTTATTAAAGGTCGCGGAGGCCTTCTCAATCTTGACCCACATATAAAAAACCCAATAAGATGGTACTTCCCCACACCTAATAAAAAATATGAATCTTGGTTAGGTGGTATAATAGGGTCGGCAAGTCATAATGCTAATTATAAAGCATTCACTTCTGTAAACTTTGCTTGTTTTACATCAATCGATGGATACTTATATGTGGTCAGCTTAGACTCTATAGATGGTGTCGACACATTGTATGACGGTATTACTTTAGTACCTAAACCCCAACTTTTATTCAAATATAAGACAGGGCCATCTATTTCAACGCCGATCATCGTTGATGACCATATTATAAGTAGTGGTTACAGAGGCACCTACTTATTTAAATATGACTCAACAATGCATGTACGATTGGTAAAGAAATTTGATTTCTGGGCTGAAGCTACGCCTTTCTGTTTTGATGGATCACTATATTTAGCCTCTAGAAATGGGTATTTATATTGTATTGAATAATCTATACATTCATTTCTGGCCCGTACTTTTTCTGACGATTTCTAATGTCATAAAAAACTAACATAATGTTAAAAAGGTTTATTTGATAAGGCAAAACCTTATTTTACAATGTTTTTAACAACAAAGTAACATGTATATCATGACTCGACTTATAACCTCAATTTTAATTATTGTCCCAATATTTTGCTTTTCACAAAGCTGGGTAGAAAAAATGAACGACAATACTGTTAATTTCTACAATGTGCAGCAGGATTTCAACCAATATTGGGGAAACAGGCCCTACGAAAGAGGGTATGGCTGGAAACAATTTCGTCGTTGGGAATACTTTTGGGAACAACGGGTTCACCCAAACGGTCAGAGACCTGCACCTAAACATACTTGGCAAGAATATCATGACTATGTACGATCTCATCCAGACGATGTTGATCAAAGTCAGCGGTTCTCTGATTGGCGCCCCCTCGGCCCTACTGATTGGGTCTCCTACTCCTACAACCCAGGTGTCGGACGAGTCAATGCTATTGCTGAACATCCAACGGATCCAAATATACTCTATATCGGCTCTCCATCGGGTGGTGCATGGAAAACAACAGATGGTGGCTCAACCTGGACTTGTATCACTGATGCACTTCCTGGTGCTGGTGTTTCTGCTATTTCTGTCGATACAGCCAATCCTGATGTCATTTACATAGGAACAGGTGATGACGATGGAAATGATTCATATAGTATTGGGATTTTCAAAAGTGAGGATGGTGGTACCAACTGGTCTGAGGTCACTCCTCAATCAGCCTCTATTTTCGGCACCTCCATTCGTCAGATCTTGATCAGCCCTGCTAATAACACACATATTTTTGCTGCTAGTAGTTCGGGATGTTTCAAAAGTGAGGATAGTGGAGCAACGTGGAACTTAATACGCAATGGAAGATTTCGCGATATGAAGATAAAACATGGCGACCCTAACACCATTTACCTTTCCTCAAAAAATATGATCTATTCCACTGATGGTGGTCAAACTTGGGCAACATCAACAGGATTGCCATCGTCTCAAGGTACTAATCGAGCAGAGATAGCTGTATCAGCTGATAATCCAGATTATGTATATTTTTTATGTGGCAATCAATCTAACTCAAGCTTTAGAGGCTTATATCGTTCTACGGATGGTGGTCAAAGTTTTACGTTACAGGCTAACAGCCCCAATCTTTTTGCTTATGACCAGCAAGGGTCTGATCTCGATGCTGGCCAAAGTTGGTATGACATGGCCTTATGTGTCAACCCGAATGATGCGGAAGATGTCTATGTTGGTGGGATCAATGTTTGGCGGTCCATTGATGGTGGTCAGAACTTCACATTGCTATCACACTGGTATTATCCTCCAGGAGTAGCCTATGTTCATGCTGATGTACA
>CAXQBA010000096.1:0-2213 GCA_964221885.1 Luminiphilus sp.
AAGTCATAATTTTTTAGACATTCTTCTTGTAGTGGTTCGTTATTTCGGTGGTACTAAATTAGGTGTATCGGGGTTAAAAAATGCCTACAAGACAAGTGCAGCAATGGTTCTAGACGATTTACCAATATTTTACAAAACAATGAGTCATTGCTATCGGATTCGTTTTCCTTATGATAAGACGAATCAAATAGACGCCTTGTGTCTACAATGGGATATTCTGATTACTCATAAATTATTCAATGATCAAGTTGAAATGATCATTGAAATCCCAATCCATGCTGAAAAAGAGTGCATCAAGTTATTGCAACCTTATTTGCTGTGATATGAACGATAAGAACTATCTAAAATACAACTTCCCTGTCAATACATCCCGTTTTAATATCTTCATGTCTCATTGTAAAACCATGGATACCTGATGCAATAATCTGACTGATGCTAACGGTCTTTACATAAGCTCTATCTATGTAAATAGGATGTATTTGATCTATGTCATTGCCTTTCATTCTGTGAAATAGGTCAGCATGCTTCGGATCGACCGGATGATCAGCAAAATAATAATGAAATAACGCCTCACGATCAGTTCGTTGATCCATATTGTACAATGTGACACTAGACCAGATATGGGGCTGATCGGGATCACATTCTTCAATAAACTTATGTTGTTTATCCCAGCGAAAATCATATAACTTACCAGAGTCCCAGATCACCATTGTAAACGGTTCTATGCCTTCTAGATCATATTGATTAAAAAAAATGTCAAGGGACATTTTCATACATTCCAAAACAATAAGGCCCCTACTTTTAATACGTGATGGTGCATAAGCTTGTGAATGAAAAGCTCCATTCAATAAACTAATGATTCGGGTGGTATCTGCTGCAATCCATGTACCACCAGCACGCTTATCAGTTGGATAACACAAAGAACCAACTTTTTTAAGACCAGGTACGGATCGATCAGGATCCTCATCGCGATTATGTGTCCATATAAATTGACCCTTACGGATCGGAAGATAGGTTAGCGTGCACACTAAAGAGTCTGTTTAACGTCATTTAAAGAAAGCTGATTAGCCACTTGTTTTTTTAGTCGTCCATCATGAGTAATGATAACCAGACTTGCATTTGATTGAATACTCTGCTCTTTTAACAAACCATATACACGTTCACAATTAGCATCATCTAAACTTGAAGTCGGTTCATCCGCCAAAATCACCTTGGGGTTATTAATCAAAGAGCGCGCAATAGCAACCCGTTGTTTTTCACCTAAACTTAACTGAGACGGCCTTTTTGTTGCAAGACTATGCACTTCAAGACGTTCCAACATACGATCAACAGCCGATAAATCTTGTGTACGGCCCGCCATATATTGAGCAACTATAAGGTTTTCATGAACCGTCAATGCGTCTATCAAGTGAGCTTGTTGAAATACAATTCCGATATGAGCACCACGAAACGCATCTCGTTCTGTTTCACTCATTTCAAATAGATCTTGACCATGTATGATTACGGTTCCTTTTTTTGGACGAATCAGTCCAGCCATGATATGCATGAATGTTGTTTTTCCACAACCCGAATCACCTAATAGTAACCACTCCTGAGAAGCATAACATTTAAAATCAGGAAAAAGAAAAGAGATCGATGTATCGTAGGAATGAACTACACCTTTTACGTCTATCATATCTTAAAGAAAAAAAAAACAGGGAGGATATCCTCCCTGCTTCATTTATTTATATATCGTATTATAATTTGATAATTTTTGTTGTTATCAATTCTGAACCAACTCGTAGTTTAGCTAAATACACCCCAGCAGGATATGCGCTAAAGTCGATCTGGTATTGTTGTTCTATAGCATTATTGGTCGTAAACTGATCCAATAACTTACCTTCAATCGACATGATTTGTAGTGTAACATCCGTAGCAAGATCTAAACTCAACTCGATATTTGTCATATCATAGGTTGGGTTAGGGAATAAATCAAATGAAGTCAAAACCTCAATTTGATCAACTAGATCTGGAATTTTGTACAATACAACTATATTGGTGATCAAAACTTCGCAACCTGTACCTAGATCAAGCACCGTAACACTATACGTTCCAGCAACCAATGAATCAACATTAGCAGTTGTTGCACCATGGCTCCATGCGTAAGCAAAACCAGCTCCAGAACCTCCTGTTACAGTGATCTGTATATAACCACCGACGTCTTGATATTCATG
>CAXQBA010000097.1:0-11063 GCA_964221885.1 Luminiphilus sp.
CTTCGTACTTAAAAGGAAAAGACATTTCAAGCAATCGAGTCGGTACGACTCGATTGCTGTTTAATATTACAGCTGCCATCTCACCTAACATCAATTTAGCGACAAAAGCTGGTGCAGGTACCGCTAAATAACCTTTTTTAGTTGCCTTACCAATTGCATGAGTTAACGCTTTAGCTGTACAAGGATTTGGGGAAACAGCATTATAAGGCCCCTTCATTTCATCATTTGTGACAGCTTCAATAAAAACACGGCAAATATCATTCATGTGTATCCATGGCATGTAATTATTTCCAGACCCAAAATATCCCCCTACCCTGAACTGAAACGATTTAATCAGTTGTTCAAGAGCACCTCCTTTTGTTGAAAGAACAATACCAACTCGAATTATTGGTATCCGTATTCCTAATGTTTCTATTTGAAGAGCAGCATTCTCCCACTTCTTACAAACATCGATTAAAAAACTATTATCTGAAGTTGTATGTCGTTCGTCTGTGATTTCATCTCCCCTATCACCATAAATACCAATAGCTGAACAAGCAATAAAAGATCTAGGCTTTATAGGGAGTTCAGCGATACAATCACGTAAAAAAAGGGTTGAATCAACTCGAGAACTTAATATTTCTCTTTTTCGTTGGGGCGTCCACCGTTTATCTGCAATTCCTGCTCCAGCAAGATGAATAACTGAATCGATATCAACTAAAGCAGCGGGATTGATTTTTCGGTTTTTATAATCCCAGCCATAACGAGGAATAACGGCTTGAAGATCCTCTTTCCTACTCAAAACACGAACTTCGTGACCTTGCTCAAGTAACATTACAGATAACTGAGAACCTATTCAACCCGTACCACCTGTAATCAAAATTTTTTGTTTCAAAGTATTCTATTTTCCCAAAGAACACCTAGATCAAAATTAAGTTTTGATCCGTCATTTTTTTATGAAAAGGTTTAGCCAATTATATCATCGGAAAAAAGTAATATGAATTCGATGTATTGGAGCAAAGTTTTTTTAATTTCACAGGCTAGTTGTTTAGCTTTTGTATCATTTGTCAATAACATACTAGGCTGACCAATACATTCCTAATCTGACCAATATGAAAATGAAGCCATTATTTGTCATAGCTGCACTCCTCCTTTTTGTCAATATTTCTTGTGATTCACCACAAGATGTGACTGTTGAAAATATAGTGACCATTCACGAACTAGATGACCCGGATGGTATGAATCCACTCACATCAAATGCGGCTAATTCTGAGTATATACAAAATAATATATTCCAAAAATTGCTCGTTTATGATCCAGTCAGTCTAGAACTAACACCACAGCTTGCTACATCAAGACCTATTATTGAAGCCATTGAAGCGGGCAAATACCAAGGAGGTATGTCATTGCGATATGAAATTGATTCCCGTGCTAAATGGGATAATGGCACTCCAATCACCGCTAATGACTATATTTTTACCATCAAAGCGATCAAGAATCCTAAAGTTAATAGTGCTCAACTAAAACCTTATCTCGAGTTTGTAAAAGAAATAGAGATCGATTCTGCCAATCCATATGCATTCACGATCTACTCTACAGAGCGATACTTTAGAGCAGAAGAATCTAGTGGAAACTTCCCATTTGTTCTACCTGAATATCACTATGATCCAGAAGGTATCATGCGTACATTCAGTTTTGAACAATTAAACGACCCTAATTACACATCTGAGTTAATGCGAGATGAAAATATAAGTAGTTTTGCTAATCAATTTAATGGTCCTATGTTCAATAGAGATATCTCCAATGTTGTTGGAAGTGGTCCATATAAATTAAGTAGTTGGGAAACTGGACAACGCCTTGTATTGGAAAAGAAAGATAATTGGTGGGCGAAAGATATCACTGATAATATGATGCTGAGCGCAAACCTTGATAAGATCGTCTATCGAATTATTCGTGATTGGAATGCAGCCATCACAAATGCTAAGGATGGTCAATTAGATGTTCTCAGAACCATTCCTCCCAATCAGTTTACCATGCTCAAGAATGATAAAGCATTTAATGAGACATACCAATTGAGCTCACCAGATCAATTTGCGTATCACTATATCGGCTTTAACACCAAAACACCGTTCTTTGAGGATAAACGAGTTCGTAAAGCTATTTCTCACCTAGTTGATCGTGATGATATTATCAGTACGGTATTTGAAGGAATGGCTGTAAAAACAAATAGTCCAATCAATCCTAATAAAGGATACTACAATTCGGATATCAAACCAATTAATTACAACGTTGATGCAGCCAAAGCACTACTTACAGATGCGGGATGGATCGATACAGATGGCGATAACATCATCGATAAAATGGTTGGTGGCAAAAAGGTTGATTTCAGTGTGAAATACAAGTATAACCAAGGCCATACTGTTCGTAAGAGTATTGGTATTATGTTAAAGAATGAAGCAAAGCGCGTTGGGATAGACATTCAGCTTACACCTGTCGATTTCCCGTCTTTATTAGAAGATGCGGATAATAGAAACTTCGATATGTTGGCATTAGCTTGGATCAACACACCTGGTTTGGATGAAATGAAACAAGTATGGCACTCCGAAGCTGATAGCGAAGGTGGTTCGAATAGAGTTGGTTTTTCTAATGAAACATGTGACAAACTCATTGACCAGATTCGTGTAACATTAGATGAAGAGAAACGAAATGATATGTATCGTCAGATACAACAGATCATTCACGACGAACAGCCATATATCTTTTTGTTTGTTCCAAGTGAATGTATTGCCATCAGTAGCAAATTCAAAGGTACAGAAACAACACCTGTAAGACCAGGTTATGTTGAGGCTATGTTTGAGCTTAGGTAGTAAATTACTCGTTAATATCTTTTACTGCTGTAAGTGTAAACTTTTCATCGTTTACAATAAGTAGTGCTTTACTGATAGCACCTTCTAGAACTTGACCATTGAGGTAACAAACCTGCTTACCATTAAAGCCAGATAACACTAGGATATCATCTTGTATGACACCACATAATGATAATGTGTCAGCATTCCAAAACACCTCTCCTACTACGTTGTTACCTTCAGCATCCAATATAAGCTGGGCACTTATTGTGGTATCCTTAGTACCCAAAGAGGCATTCCAATTACCTGTCATATTCATTACAGGATCCTTACGCACATCTGGAAATCGATTCAGTTGACCTTGTTGTGCTAAAAATGAAATAGGGTAAAAGGAGTTGTTTGGATCATATAGGTACCCTTCCATCTTATCCACTTCATAAATGACCTTTAGATAGGTACCTTGATTAAATGGAATGGTTAATGTATCTCCCCAAAAATCAACTTGGTCACTTTGTGTATCCAACCCTCCATTTAAAAAAGTGAAGTGTGTAGCCTCATCTATATTTTCAACAGAAAACTGAACAGGTACTTTCTCATTTTCCAATGAGAAAACAGCACGCCACTGACCTGGAGCCAGATTGGTAAATGTATTTTGCATCGTCAGATTAAGACAAGCTGATAATGAAAAAACAACCCAAGAGATGAACAGAAATTTACGCCCCATCGAATATTATTTAAAACATTAATGTAAATTTGACCTTTAAAGGTACTTGAAGTATAACAAATATAATCTTTGATCGTTGAAATCGGTATCTGTATATTATTTACTTGTCAAGTCTAACATATTTATACACAAATTGATCAAATCGACCGCATATCACATTATTCTATCTTGTTTTGTTTTTTTAATAAGTGAGCCGTTGTTCGCTCAAGTTGATAATAGCACCTTATTGTGGAGAGGGTTTGAACATGCTTGGACATACAATCACCGGATTAATCGACTAGGCAATTACATTGAAAAATCAGAAGATGGGTTTTACAATGTTCATGTTAGTGCTTCTGGATTAGGTGCCGATAGTACAACCTATGTATCTCATTTTACAAGTTTACAAGCCGATAATATATCAACGATTCACGGCAAACAGAATATTAAGCTGATCGGTAAAGAAAAGCAATTACTATACAAGACCATTGAAGTAGCCATCCCTATTGAAAAACCATTTGATCCAGACGTTCAATTTATCACCGTGCTAAATGGTTTTGACTTAATGGCTGTTGAACGTGCTGATAAAGTACAGATGTTCAGATTAAGTGTAGAAAACGCTAATTATGAACCTGAAATCCAAGAACTAAGGTTTAATCTAAAAGTTGCCTTGGTAGTTAATTGTCAGTCGTTTGAATGCTCTAAGTTCAATCAAAAAACCGTATATGACCTTAACATACATTATCAGGTGATCTGCGCTAAGCCATCTGATATGGGTGTAACCTATCATACTACTTCGAAGCATTATCCTTGGGGTAAAAAGGATGAAGGAGATCATATTCCTGATAAAAAACAACTCTTTTCCAATCAGTATAAAACATTCAACGCTGCAACACTCGCTATTCAATCAATGGCGTTAACATTGAATACTGCCCACTGGACAGTTCAATACAACAACAATATAACACCACTTAGATATGATAAGAGCTCAGGCCAAATGATATACTCATTAGATCTTTTCTTTAAGGAGTGGCAACAGGGCATGAAAGATTATTCAGCTAGACCCAAGCATTCAGCTTGGTCTAGTAAAAAGAAAGGCTGGTGTGTACTAGACATGGGAATTATTATGCTTCAGTTTCCTGATGCTAAAATTCGACACCATAAAATAGATGGCCATTTAAATTGGGATGGATATAATGCACCATCGGACTCTCCTAAAGCGATCAATAGAAAAAAAATAGACCTTAAATAAGGTTTCTAACAAAATTTGTCCTTGATTTTTTCTTGACTTCCTTTTTTTTGCTAAATTGGAATTATACAATTCTAATTATGTCATTCTTCAGCAAAGAACAAGAGGTTTTACTCGATGAGCTTCTCGACCATAGCAGTAAGTTGGTTGTCTTTAATGATGACCATAACACTTTTGATTGGGTTATTCAGTGCTTTGTTGAATTATGTAATCACTCTTCAGTCCAAGCAGAACAGCTTAGTTACATGATCCACTTCAATGGAAAAGCAACCGTCAAAAGTGGTAACCATGACAAGTTGAAACCCATCAAAGATGCACTAGTCGATAGAGGTCTCTCTGCTGTAATTGAAAAATGAGAATTTACTTGAACACACTTAATATCCTCGATCAAATTAGATCGAGGATGTTTTTTTATAGACCTCCTTGTTGTTGATCTGTAGCTCTTTTATCTTTTCAGAAATTTCTTGAAGTTTTCGATCAATACGCTTTTTATCTTTGTCATTTTCTGTTTCGTCGCGCCTCTTTAGCAATTTTTTATACGTCTTTTCAAGTTTCAAAACGCGATTTTGCAGACGACGCTCTTTCGAAGAACGCATACTATTTTTCATATCTGTCATCAGATCCTTCAATGAATTGAACTCTTTCTGGTAAGATAATCCTACACCCGTTCGAGTACTTCGTCCGATAATAGTTGATTCTGTACGATTATAACCTCTGATCTTCAATTGGCCATCGTTCGTAACAAAATACTCTACGACAAAATCACCGCCAATGTAATTTTGGTTCACACCAGCCCCATCAATAGTTCCCAAATTATTATTCGTAGCAATGTCCACATTCGCACCGAGATATAATCGAAGTCGATTATCCAATAATGATACATCACCCCCTACTCGAACATTTGAGGTAGCAGACTCATCAATATTTGCTACAGCATCGTCCCTGTAATTAAAATTCAAGTCCAATTCAAAATTCGAGATGAAATCCACATCTTCAATAACTTGAGCAAGAAGGTCATTTAAATACAACGAAAGTTGTTGAGAAATAAGTTCTGACAATGTACTGATACCTGTACTAATACCTGAGGAGACTACATTAATATTCTGATTGTTTTCCAATGGTAAAAACTGTTGAAGAGCAATGATACCAAAAACCTGACGATTTAGTTCATTGTTATCGGATCGAACGGCACGTATAGCTAGGTCTAAAAACGATCGAATTCTAGCATCGACATCTTCCACCTTTATATCAAAACTAATATCGGGTGCAAATAACTCACCTTTTATATCCATCAATAAACTGACATCCGTTGGCTTAGAAGCTATTTTCGCTAGTTCAAAATTATTAACCGTATAGGACGAAAGCAAGTTGGTTAAGCTTAAATTTTTATTGTAAGCTGCCTCAATATCCAATTCTGCTTTGTAAGGATCACCATCATTATCACCCCAACGAATCGTTCCTCCTTTCTTAACGGTAAAAGGTTTGTTCAAAACATTTCTGTATGTAAACAGGTAATTTCCTTCTTCAATCTTGTAATCGCCGAACATTTTTAATTCACCCGTTGAACTATATGAGATAGTTAAATCGCCGAATCCTCTACCTTCCATGATATCACCTGCCTTCTCATCAAATATCAACTGCATATTTGCATCAGGGGTAACATGTGCCACGATTTCAATATCTAAACCAGCCCATACCTTTTCTTTAATATTGATCATGGTGTCCTTTTCAGATTTCCTATCAACAAAAGAAATGTAGTTATTCTCCTCGACCTCAACAGGATCTCCTAGAGGAAGTACAAGAAAAGAATTGGGATCAGAACTCGCATCAACTTTTAATTTCATTTTCTCGAAAGGTCCCTTGAAATTTGCAGTACCTGTCGCGAATACCGTTCCATAAAAGGTTGAGTTATCACCTTTTTGAGTATTTAATACCAGATTATTATCAAAATAGGCAATGATATCCAAACCAAAATTCTTGAGATGATCATGCGTTAAACTACCACCAACAAAGGCCGTATCCAAAGGTCGTGACACCTCAACAAGTGGAATACCTCCTCGTTCATAATATTTGCCCTCTTTCAACTGAATAGCAGGTACAATATGAAATCCCGTATTATCCATACTGATCGTACCATCACATAATGCATAACGGGTCTTTAAAAAATTGACCGATGTCGCAATACCAGTGACGTCGCCCATGCCTGTTATGTTTAATTTAGTTTTCGGGCCATCAATTTTTCCAAAGATACGAGCTTGAGCATTAGCTGTTCCAACCGTATTTGAAATTTGCTCTTCTAAGAAATATTCAACAATTTTGGCTTTTGCTCGATAGGTAGTGGCATCGACCTCAAGATAATTTTTCTTCGTTGGATCATCTGTTGCTATTGATGGTAAGAATGAAAAATAACCGAACAAGGTATCCGTGTAGGCTGAACTGTGCACCATTTGACCTTTGAATAAAGATTTCAAACTATCAGCCTTAACATTTAAGCGTGTATTACTTCCCCAATAATCTTCGTTGATGATCAGTGTATCAATCTCTGCATAGCCTTGAATTCCTTTCATAGTGAATACATCGTCGATACTAGCAGTAGCTGTAAAAATACCCCCTAATTCGATCTGTGGAAGTGGTTTCCCTAGGTGATATAACCATCCCAGATCCATATTTTCAATGGTAGCCGCTAATCCTTTTTGCCCACGTCCACTTAATGATATCTTTTTTCGACCACTCGAGAAAAGAACATTTTGAATGTCTAAAAAGTTATTACCGATCTTAATCAAATTGTCATCACCAAGTGTCCAATCAAGCCCTAAAAAACTAAGATTAGATGTATCTAAGTGTAAAACAGCCATTTTTTCTTGAAGTTCCAACTGCCCTTTAATGGAAACATTTGATGCGAATTTAGCTACAGAGGCCGTCTCTATTCGAAATAATACAGAATCTCCGATTGCATCGAGAAATACGTTTGCCTCAGGCAAAAAAGTTGTATCATTTAATAATAGCGTATTGATTGTATTTCGAATCGTAAATTTTTCCTGATAGGCATCGCCATCTATTTGAAGGCCATCAAACGTTAAATCACCAAATTGTACGGAGCCTACATGACCATTAAGCATCATTTCCTCATTGGATCCATGATACGTACCCGTCAAATATAGATCTTTAATGGATTTGAATGCAGGGTTCAGGAGTTGGGTCAATGACTCGGTATCATCCAATTGCAAAATAATATCAAAATCCTGATGTTCTACAGCTGGAGCAATGCTATTCAATAAAACAGCAGAAGCTATATCTCCTAAATTGGTTGTAGTTGACATAGAGTCAATCATACCTGGTATGGTTTTGAAGATATTTGGGTGATTCTTTCGCAAAAATGATTCAATAGATTTTGCCAGATTGACTATATCATAGTTCCCATGTATATCTGCATAACCCACATCCGTTCTCATAGTTATCCTATGCGTTGTATCGTGTAAAATCCGAAGACTATCCCCTTGTTTTATGGGTTCTAAATGAGGTATATCTATCGCATGTACGATGAATGAATCTAGTTGAGCACTCACTTTATTACGATCTAATTTAATACCTCTGACATCCATTTTCCCCTCAAAGTTTTCGATAGCATCACCCACGGCATTGATATCAAATTGGCCGATACGCATCGTAAATGGGTCCTTAGTAACGTTGATCTGTTCAAAATCAATATAATTGATCGCACCCTTGAGGTCAATCAAAGGTTTCGAACCGTTCAGGTCAATCAGACCTTTGACATTCAGACTTATATTATTATCGTTAGCTGCTAAAATCCCGTTAAATCGTTTTTTGTCAACCTTACCGTCAATAAAAATATCTTTGTAAACATATCGTTTGATATCAATACTGTCAATTACTGTGTTTTCAAGATTCGCACTGAGTGTTTCAAGGGTCATTCCAGTTCCATAAACCTGAGATCGCAGACTTATTTCCCCTAAGTTTTTATTATCGAGATAGGCACCAAGATCAAAATTATTAAATCGCACACCACCACTGTAACTTGCCTGATCGAGCCCATCTCGAATATTTAACTTTAGATCGGAGACCATTTCACCTATTGAAGTTTTTAATCTACCGTAAGCAACAAAATCCTGGAAAAACCCTGTGTAATTTCCTACAAAACGAATGTTACCAAATTGACGAACTCCTTTAGGTAATTCAATAAACGATAACATATCGTGTAGGTCTGATTGGTGAATCTGAAGATCTTTGATACTCAGATCCATAAATGCTGATTGTGGATACATGATATCATTCATAGACATATTCCCTTCAATACGAATATCTGGATCAATCTCTAGGACCATATCACGAACTCTAAAATCGTTGACAGTCCCTTTGAAAGAACATGATACCATCATATTCCTCTGTAGGTTATTTTTAATGAAGGGATTCTCCACAATCAATGGGGCAAAATTCACCATTTCATCAAAATTGATCATAGAGGAATCCAATCGAATATCCATTTCAACCTTATTGGGAAAATCAAAAAAATCAGCGTATCGATCATAAGACATATAAATTCGATTCCCGATGTTACTTTGATCTGATTTAACCCTAATGTCTCTAAGATCTACCTCATTTGGATTTACTCTAGCTCGACCACGAACAGAATGAAGAGCAAACCCACCATGGTCAATACCATGTAATTCATTTACAAATCCGGTGAACTCTTCCTTGTGAAGCCTGAATGAATCAACATGTAGATCGATATCTGGAATATTGAGATTCGAAAAGTCCAACCGACGACTTGAATCAAGCCCAACTCGTTCATTGATCAATTGATAATGAAAGTCCTTTAAATGCAGGTGTTGACAAAATACATCCCAGTATGGAATCGTAGAATCATATGGAACGACCCAGAAACTTGAGTCAATACCAGGAATAGGTACTTGATCATACACAAAAACTTTTAAAAATGACTGTTCAAGACATGCTGTATCACCGTGAACTCTTTTTCCAATCATATCCACATCATGAGCATCAACATATCCTTTTTCAGTGTATGCATACAATGAAGTGCCAACAGCTGCATCATCAAATTCAAATCTTGCTCGTTTCAATCGAGCTCGTTCCATGCTGAAAGCAAATTTCTTTCTCGGTGGACCATCAGCTGGTCCCTCAAAAAACCGCAATAGAAAACTAATCGTAAAGTTTTCCTCTTCAGGGTGTCGTTTAATTTTGAAAACAACATCTTCGGCGACAGCAGTACCAATATCTATGGTTCCATTGAAAAGTGAGAAGATACGGTAGTCCACAGCCTCCACATATTCAGCGAATAATAGCGTATCTTGATGATGGTCGCCTATGAAGACATCATAAAACTTCACATTAGAGACCGGCGTCATAGTTAAACCTCCAATGCGAACTTCTCTGTCCCATGCATTAGATAAAACATTTGCTAATTGATTTCCAAGCCATGTCTGAACAGGGGGCAACCACAATAAGAAATAACAAAATATGAGTAATGAAAAGATGAAAAGCACCCCTCGACGAATCCAAACCAATAACACTTTGGAAACGGAACGCTTTGTCGTAGTTTCCTCAGTTTGGTTTGATTCATTTGTATTGTTCTGTGGATCAGAATCCATTGGGTGAATTTCTTTTTTTTAGTTGGTCAAAAATTAGTTAATACGTCTATTTTTAAAAACGAAATGTAATTATTTTAGTTAGCTTTATAACACTCTTTAACGGGCTATTAGCCATTTTAAGCAACATTCACACAAAATGCCCTGATTTAACTGTATAAAATGGATAAAAACATACATATTCTGGCAATTGAATCCTCATGTGATGACACATCTGCAGCTGTAATATCCAATGGAATTGTACGCTCTAATTGTATAGCATCGCAAAAAGTACACCAAGAATATGGTGGTGTCGTTCCCGAAGTTGCATCGCGTGCTCATCAGATAAATATTGTACCTATTGTTGATAAAGCACTTCGTGTTGCCAGTGTTGAAAAAGATCAACTATCTGCTATTGCCTTTACTCGTGGCCCTGGCTTAATGGGATCACTTCTCGTTGGTGTTTCTTTTGCAAAGGCAATGGGGCTCAGTCTGAACATTCCACTTATTGAGGTCAATCACATACAAGCTCATGTACTTGCACATTTCATTGAAGAGCCAAAGCCTACCTTTCCTTTTCTTTGCTTAACAGTATCCGGAGGACATACTCAGATCGTTTTGGTCAAAGATTATTTGGATATGACAATTATTGGATCAACATTGGATGATGCTGCGGGAGAAGC
>CAXQBA010000098.1:0-8305 GCA_964221885.1 Luminiphilus sp.
CAGTTATTTCATTTCGCATTATATTGATACCATCGTTTATGTAGATAGCATTAACGTTGAAAATTGCAATGTGAATGTAGCCTACCTAGATGCGGTAGAACGAACCTTTATGGCCTACCCGAACCCGACTAAAGATCAGTTGAATGTTCGTTTTGACATGACAGGAATGGATTACGATGTTACCGTTCAATTGACGAACATTTTAGGTCACCCTGTTTATCAGGAAAATATTCAACACTTTAGTGGTAGTTACGCTCGAACACTCGAATTGGATGGATATTCAAGTGGTCTTTACACACTATATGTTCAATTAGGTGATCGCGTGATCACACGAAAAATAATCGTACGGGATTAATTTAGGTATCCTTTTTGTATTACTTAAGAACCGTACGCATATTTTAAATATATTCGTACGGTTTTTTTCGGTTTAAATCAATCAATAATTATGTCTAGATATTTCATCATCTTCTTCTTTTTACTGTCATCAATTATCACAAATGCACAAGATCCTGTAGTGATCATTGATAAAATGCAAGCTGTTCTGAGAACGATCAATCGTTCGACATTCGATCTTTACTCCAAGGAACGATTTGGAAGTGAATATTTGAAAAAGAAAATGCGCTTTCGTATGCAGGAATCTCCCAAAAAAGTCTATTTCAAAGATATTGATGAAGGGGTAGAGTTGTTATATGTCAAAGGCTGGAATAGCGATAAAGGCTATATTAATCCAAATGGTTTTCCTTGGATCAATGTATCTTTGAGTATTTACGATTCCAAAGTAGTTGAGGAGAATCATCATACGATCATGGATGTAGGAATGGGGTTTGTGATTGAGTTATTACGTGGGTTTGAGAATTCAGTCAAAAAATATGGGAAAGATCGTTCTACTTTATATACTTATAAAGGTTCTGTTAACTGGAATGGGAAAGATTGTCATAAGATTGAAATGGTGCCACCTGTTACCTTTAAATACATCAATTACACAACTAAAGAGGACATCTATTTATTCGATTTAGCAAGAAAGTTAGTGGCATCTGATTATTTGATCAAAGAAAAAAACAACATTTCGTATACCCGTAAGATTCGAAAAGGAACCACATTAAGCGTACCAACTACCTATGCCAAGAAAGTGATCGTTTATGTTGAAAAGAAATCCATGTTACCATTAGCGCAGTTTTTGTATGATGAACGCGGACTTTTCGAACAATTTGAGTATTTTAATTTCAACGCAAAACCTACTTTTCAGTCCAATGAGTTCACTACAGACTGTAAGTTATATGGTTTTTAATCAAAAATTAAAGCATGGAACAAGCTATAATATCACAATCCATTAAAGATGTTGTCCAACAGCAGCGCTCTTTTTTTCAATCCAAGAAAACTATAGATATTTCTTATAGGATTGAGCAGTTACGCAAACTAAAATCTTTGATCGAGCAGTATGAGGATGACTTTATACAAGCACTTCATGATGATCTCCGAAAGAACGAGTTTGAAGCGTATGCAACAGAGATTGGATTTGTTTTGGCTGATATCAACAAAACCCTGAATAAATTAGTTAAATGGGCGAAACCTAAGCGTGTCCATACACCCCCTTTTTTCTATGTGGCTAGCTCATATATTGTATCTGAACCATATGGTAATACCTTGATCATATCACCATGGAATTATCCATTTCAGTTATTATTAGCTCCACTTGTTGGTGCTCTAGCAGCAGGGAATACGGCTATTTTAAAACCATCTGAACTAGCTCCTGCCACTTCAGTTCTAGTTACGAAAATGATCAATGAGCATTTTCCATCTTCATACATTCATGTAATTGAGGGAGCTGTAGAAGAGACAAAGGAGTTGCTTTCTTATAAATTTGATTATGTGTTTTTCACAGGATCAACCCGTGTTGGACAGATCGTTTATGAAGCAGCGGCTAAACATTTAACACCCGTCACATTGGAATTAGGTGGGAAGAGTCCTTGCATCGTTGATAGTGAAACACATCTAGACTACACGGCAAAACGTATAGTTTGGGGTAAATTCATCAATATGGGGCAAACATGTATTGCACCCGACTATATTTTGGTCAATGAAGAAATAAAAGCAGCTTTTATAGAGAAAGTTGCCTTCTACATCAATAAATTTTATGGCGAGGACCCACAGCAGTCTGATAGTTTAGGTCGTATCATAAACCATAGTCACTTTGATCGCCTTGTTTCGTATATTCATCACGGTAACGTCTTGGTAGGAGGTGAATATGATCGTGATGAAAAATATATTGCTCCAACAATTCTAGATCAGGTTGAGCTAGATAGTCCCTTGATGGGAGAGGAGATATTTGGTCCTATACTGCCTATTATTTCATATGATAAATTAGGAGAGGCTATTGATTTTATCAATGACAAGCCGAAACCACTCGCTCTCTATATTTTTTCGACAAATAACAGGACCGTTGATATGCTGATTAAGCAAACCTCTTCCGGTGGAGTTGCTGTCAATGATACCTTAATGCATATCGTTAATCCCAATTTACCGTTTGGCGGGGTAGGTGATAGTGGCATTGGTGCTTATCATGGAAAGTCATCATTTGATCTTTTCTCACACAAACGCTCTGTTTTACATCGTTCCTTTTTGATTGAAGAGCCCATCCGTTATGCGCCCTATAAAATGAAACGATCCTGGTTGAAAAAGATCATGGATTGGGCCCTATAACCTTTAGTACATCCTATGTTTCGAATCTTTTTTGTTCTATTTATTGGTTGTATCTATCAATCGTCTAATGCGCAAGATATGCAATTAAAAACACGTTTTTCGAATGACTGGGACAGTTGGGAAGCTGACGGAATAACGATTCGGACTCGTTTTTCAGAAGATTGGGATTCCTGGGAGGCCAAGGTGAATGGGCAAACCATTCAGATACGAACCTGTTTTTCAAATGATTGGGATTGTTGGCAAGTTGGATCTTTAAAAGTAAAAACACGTTTTTCTGAAGACTGGGATAGTTGGGAGATTCGAGGTAACGGAATATCGATCGATGTAAAAACGCGCTTCTCTAATGACTTTGATAGCTGGGAAACTAAAGGTGATGTCTCCATTGATATGAAAACTCGTTTTTCAAACGACTGGGACCAATGGGAGATAGAGGATCAAGTACTTGATCTAAGACCAGATGTACAGGCTGCGATCTTATTTGTAGCTATTTTTACGTCGAGTATCCAACAAAGAGGTTTGAATAAATAAGACTTCAGATCTATTTAGTTAGCTACTAAGCAAATTTCTTTGCATCAGCTAAAAATTTAGCCAAACCTTTATCTGTTAATGGATGATTCAGTAATGCAGTGATCGCACTCAATGGACATGTAGCCACATCCGCCCCAATTTCAGCACATTTGATAATATGTAAGGGATTGCGAATAGAAGCAGCTAATACTTGCGTATCAAACGCGAAATTTCCATAAATATGAACGATCTGTTCGATCAATTCACAACCATCCCATGAAATATCATCAACACGACCAATAAATGGAGAGAGATAGGTAGCACCTGCTTTTGCAGCTAAAATAGCCTGTCCAGCTGAAAATACTAAGGTGCAGTTGGTTTTGATTCCAACAGATGAGAAGTGCTTAATGGCCTTGATACCATCTTTGATCATAGGCACTTTAACTACGATGTTCGGATGTAGTTTAGCCAGTGTTGTGCCTTCTTCAATGATTCCAGCGACATCAGTTGAAATCACTTCAGCACTCACATCACCATCTACTATGTTACAAATATCAATATAATGTTGAAGTACAGCATCTTTACCCTTAATCCCTTCTTTAGCCATAAGCGAAGGATTGGTTGTTACTCCGTCTAGAATACCAAGGTCATTAGCTTCTTTAATTTGTTCCAGATTTGCTGTATCGACAAAAAATTTCATAGTTGTGTAGTTTTGATGTAGCGCAAAAATAAAATTATTTGTTTAAAAGGTGTGATTATCACGAAGCTATTAAAGAAAATTTTAAAGATTTCATGTTTGTATTTGAGTGTATATTGTGAGAAAAGTAGGAGTTCATTACACAACAGACGATTTAAGCATAGTTCCAAGCTTTTAGATTGCACTTTAGGCTTGTTAATTTATCTAGATTTGTGATTAATAGTTTAATTTTTTCTTATTTTTGGTTTGATCTAACAATTTGTACAAAAAAAAAAGAGATTATGATTAACAAACTTTTACAAATAACCTTTTTGTCAATTATGACGATTGGTATGGTCCATGCTCAAATCTTCTTCACAGAAGACTTTGAAGGAACAATGGATCCAACAACTAATATACCTACCGGTTGGACAGAGACAGGCCTTTCAACAGATGGTATATGGTCTACCGGAGATGCTACGGCAGCATCTTCTGCGTACGTAACTGTACCAGCTCCTCCACAAGGCACTAATTTTGCTTACACAAATGATGATGACTGTAACTGTGACAAATCGGCAGATAGAATGATTATGCCTGCACAAAACTTCACAGGTATGGTGGGGGTTAATTTAATTTTTGATGTTTGGTTACCTGGGACCTATGGTGGTCTTGGTTCTGTCGAAGTCAGTACAGATGGTGGTGCTACCTGGGTATCGGTATCTACTATAACTCAAAATCCAAACTGGCAAGATAACGTGTCTGTTTCTTTAAATGCTTATGCAGGAAATGCATCGGTTTTAGTATCTTTCTTGTACGATGATACTGGTGTCTGGGCAGATGCTATGGGAGTCGATGATGTACGATTAGAGCAACTAACTTCGTCTGCGCCAGATATCGCAACAAGTGCCGTGACAGGTAGTGGTGAATATACTCAAACACCTCTTTCTCAAGCTACTACATTCAATTTGAGTGCAGATGTTGTCAATTCAGGAACAGCAGATGCTACAGATGCTACGTTAACCGTCAATGTTTATGATGCGGCTAACCTTACTACACCTTTACAGACCACTTCAAGCCCTGCAACACCAATCGTTGCTTCTGCAACAGCTACGTTATCAGCTGGTACATTCATGCCGATGTCAGCTGCTACTTATGTTATTGAATATATTGCTACTGCTACTGGAGATCTGAATACGTCGAATGATACGACCGTTGTAGTATCGACAATTTCTGACGATGTTTATGCTCGTGATGATAATAACAATACAGGGTCTTTAGGTATTGGAGCTGGTGGTGCAGCTAATGGAATTCTTGGTCAAAATTTTGCATTCTCTTCTACTGAAACGATCGATTCAGTACAATTATATATTACAAATGGAGGTAATGGAAATACAATGGTAGGTCAACCATTAAGTGTTAAGCTATACTCTACAACAGCTGGTGAACCAACAACGTTATTAGCAACATCTGATACAATAACAATTACTACAACAGGTCCACAATGGGTTAGTATAGCTTTCCCAGGTGGCTTTACATTACCATCTGCCGGAGATTATTTCTTTGGTGCCGTTGAGTCAGATTCAAATATAACGCTCGGTACTACTCAAAGTATCTTTACAGCAGGTGCTGGTTGGGTTGATTGGACTGGTAATCCAGCTGGTTCTGCTCCATGGTCAAATTCAGAAGAATTTGGTTTCCAGGTAGCATATATGTTGCGTCTTAAATTAGCTTGTTCAGGTGCATCCTTAACAACTCAGGTTGACTCATCTGTTCTTTGTAACGGTGGATCAGGTATTGTTTCAGTGGCTGCTACAGGTGGAGCTGGAACATACACCTATTTGTGGTCTAATGGTTCAACAACATCTACAGCAAGTGGATTGGCTGGTACATATACTGTAACAGTTACGGATGCTGCATCTTGTCTTTCTGTTGAAACGATCGTATTGACAGAGCCTGATTCATTCTCAGTTGCTGTTGATTCGTTTGCAAATGTTTCTTGTAATGGTGGATCAGATGGTCTTGTTGCAATCACATTAAGTGGTGGTACAGCTCCATACAGCTACAACTGGTCAAATGGTGCTACAACAGATGATCTATTTGGTCTGATTGCTGGCACGTACTTTGGTACGGTTACTGATGCAAACGGTTGTTCTTTTGTTGCTCCGGTTCCTATTTCTGAACCAGCAGTACTTGTTTCTTCGGCTGTTGATAATGGAAATGGTACTGCGACAGCTTCTGCAACTGGTGGAACATCTCCATACACATACTTATGGTCTGATGGCCAATCAACAGCTACGGCTTCAGGTTTATCATCAGGTTCTTATGATGTGACTGTAACGGATGCAAATGGTTGTACGGATGTTACTTCTGTATCAGTTGTTGTAACTGGTGTAGATAACATTGCTGCATTAACTCAGTTGGATGTATTCCCAACTCCTGCGGATGATGTATTACACATCAATTTATCATTACAACAATCTGATGATGTATCGTTCAGTATTGTGAATGTTGCAGGTGTTGAGGTGATGAATAGAAACCTTGGCGCTACATTTGGTGATCGAATTGAGTTAAATATCACTGAATTACCGGCAGGTGTCTATACTATATACTTTACTGTAGGTGATGAGATGACGAATCGTCGTTTGATCGTTTCTAGAAAATAAGTACGTCACGTACGAATAGAATTAAAGGTGTCATCTTTTGATGACACCTTTTTTTATGTTTGCTTTTAGTGTATTAAACTAAACTAGTTTTCGAGGTGAGATGAAATCTTCGTATATTGGTGAAAATTCTTCCACCAGATGCCAAAGACCAAAACACCAACCAAAAAAAAGGAGCTATCAGTTGATGTGTCCATTTTACAGACTGCTTTCAGGAAAATGTGTACTGCCAAATCTATGGCAGAGGTGTATGAATCGAATGTAAAAGTGGCATCAAAGTACGTTCATGCAACCTCAAGAGGTCATGAGGCCATACAAATCGCGTTAGGCTTGCAATTGAAACCGATCGATTTCGTATCGCCATATTATCGAGACGATTCTATTCTTTTGTCCATCGGTATGACGCCCTATGAATTGATGTTACAGGTTCTTGCCAAAAGCTATGATACATTTTCAGGGGGTAGGACTTATTACGCCCATCCAAGTCTGAATGATGAGGATAAACCTAAAATACCTCATCAGTCATCAGCCACCGGCATGCAGGCTATTCCAACAACGGGTGTAGCTCTTGGAATGTGGTATAAGGAAAAAGTAGGACTAGCCAATTACGCCTCTGTTGATGACACACCCGTGGTTGTTTGTTCATTAGGTGATGCATCAATTACAGAAGGAGAGGTGTCTGAAGCCTTTCAGATGGCTGCATTGAAACAGTTACCGATCTTATTTCTCATTCAAGATAACGGCTGGGATATTTCAGCAAATGCGGAAGAGACACGTGCTCAAAATGCGTACGAATTCATTCAAGGATTTAAAGGAATTGAAGCCAGAACGATTCAAGGCAACGATTTCATAGAATCCTACACCACATTAAACGATGTTATTTCTATCATTCGTTCAGAACGCAGACCATTTTTAGTTCATGCAAAAGTACCTCTTTTGAATCATCATACATCAGGTGTTCGCATGGAGTGGTACCGCGATGATCTTGCAGAGCACCAACAACGTGATCCATATCCAATTCTTCGAAATACGTTATTATCAATTGGTGTTGATGAAGCTACGCTTATTGAAACTGAAAAAAAGGTCTTGGAATCAGTCACTGCTGATTTCAAGCGAGCCTTAGCTGCTGAAGACCCAAGACCCGAAGATCTTTTCACTCATTCCTTTGCGCCAACGACCATCCTAGAGGAAAAGGGGACTCGTGAACCCGTTGATGCTGAACCGACAGTAATGGTTGACTCTGCATTATTTGCAGTCGAGGAGTTGATGCGTGAACACAAAGAATGTTTATTCTATGGTCAGGATGTTGGTGGGCGATTGGGCGGTGTTTTTCGTGAAGCAGCTACCTTGGCACAGAAGTTTGGGGATGAAAGGGTTTTCAATACACCCATTCAAGAAGCATTTATCATAGGCTCAACAGTGGGTATGTCAGCTTTGGGTCTAAAGCCGATCGTTGAGGTACAATTTGCCGATTATATCTGGCCAGGCTTAAATCAATTGTTCACAGAGGTTAGTAGATCCTGTTATCTATCCAATGGCAAATGGCCTGTGAGTATGATATTACGAGTCCCAATAGGTGCTTATGGAAGTGGCGGACCATATCATTCGTCCAGTGTGGAATCAGTGGTAGCAAATATAAAAGGTGTTAAAATTGTTTATCCGAGTAATGGTGCCGATCTGAAGGGATTAATGAAAGCTGCATTTTACGATCCTAATCCGGTTGTTATTTTTGAACATAAAGGATTGTATTGGTCCAAAGTAC
>CAXQBA010000099.1:0-2919 GCA_964221885.1 Luminiphilus sp.
CGCGATTGTCTCTTGTGACTGGAGTTCAGACGTGTGCTCTTCCGATCTGATTTTTTTTCGTAAAGACATGCTTTTGTAATATTCTGTATTTTTCAGTACGGACAAACTCAGATTTGCGAAAAGTCCATAGTGTATCTCTTGCTTTTTTAGCTGCTTGCTCAACATGTATAATGGGATTTGAGTAGATAGGGTTTACATCCATCCCTGACATTTTACCCAAAAGTGGACCCATAGTTGACGGATCGTGTATGAATTCTGTTGGAACATCAGATAATTCAGGAATCCATTTTTTTATAAAGTATCCATCCGGATCATGATCTTTGGACTGCTTGAATGGATTGTAGATGCGAATGGTATTTATTCCTGTAATACCAGCTTGCATTTGAATTTGAGGATAGTGTATACCTGGTTCGAAATCAAGAAAGTAATGCCCGAGATGCGTAGCAGCCGTTTTCCAATCTTGTAGTAGGTGATGTGTGAAAAAAGAGACCAACATAGCTCTCATTCTAAAATTCAGATATCCTGTTTTTTGCAGACAACGCATACAGGCATCAATAATCGGAATACCTGTCTTTCCGTATTTCCATGCTTCGATCCACTCATAGTTGATTTGGTACTCAAATTCTTCGTAGGCTCTATTCAGTGCTTGTGATTCAATTTCACATTCAGATTCAAATTTTTGAATAAAATGCGATCGCCACCTCAGTCGTTCTAAAAAGCCTTTAACTCGATTTTTAAAAATTGGATCATCTGTTTTGTTTTTGGTCTGTTGGTAAACTTGGCGTAAACTGATATTGCCCCACGATAGATATGGAGATAATCGAGAACAGGAGTGACGGCTTTGCTCAGGCTTTGAGATATGGAAAGGATATTTTAGATAGCGCTTTTCAAGAAACGAATGTAATGTTTTGAATGCTGCTGTTTCGCCACCTGATTGAAAGTCGGTACTTGAATCAGTGAAGGCTCGTGTCAAACGATGTGGTGCATATTCTTGTAGGATCTTATCGGGTAATGTTACAATGTGGACATCTCGAAGATCAATTGGTTGTATGGGTTGCTCCACATATTGATACCAATTCTCGATCCAACCTACACGATTTATCGCACCTCTACGGATACCCTCATTTGGAAGGTCATTCCATCGGATTCGATTCTTTTTGAAATAAGCTTTTATCTTGAGATCACGTTGGTATGTTAGCCCTATACCCACTTCTTGATAGGTATACACATTAATGATAGAGAAATGCTCTGAGATGGATTTAAATATTGAAAGAGCATCTCCCTTCAGCACATGTAAACCATTCCTCTGATAAGGGTTGATTCTTTTGTACAGATCACGGAGGCTTTCAGTAACAAATCGCCAATGTCGTCTATCGTATATGGGATTAGAAACCAATTCATCCTCAAATATGTAAATAAAAAGTACTGGTCTGCCTGTTTTTACAGCCAACTCGATCGGCTCATTATCAAAAAGCCGAATATTCCGCTTGAACCATACTATATTTACAACATCTGACATATCAAGCAAACTCTATAATCATAAGATTGTTTATGGAAATGAATGTCAAAAAGTAACTGAATGGTAAAAATCGCCTTCGCAGACATATATAAATACACGTTACCTGCCAATCATCGGTTCCCAATGATTAAATATGAGTTGCTACCACAACAATTATTACTGGAGGGTATTGCGGAAACAACCGATTTCTTTGCACCAGAGCCACTAGAAGAAAAATGGATCCTCAGGACACATGATTCGTCTTATTGGCAAAAGTTGAAAAAACAAACACTATCAGCCAAAGAGGCCCGTAAGATCGGTTTTCCGATGACACCGGAATTAGTCTACAGGGGACGAGTCATTGCAAGAGGTACACTTGATTGTGCTTTACATGCACTAAAAAATAAGACTGTGGCATTAAATATTGCAGGTGGAACACATCATGCATTTAGTGATCGAGGTGAAGGCTTCTGTGTGTTAAATGATATAGCGATTGCCACGAATTATCTTTTGGATAACTGTCTAGTAGATCGTATTATGATCATTGATCTTGATGTACACCAAGGTAATGGAACAGCAACTCTATTTTCAGACATTCCACAAGTTTTTACATTTTCAATGCATGGTAAGAAGAATTATCCGTTATTCAAGGAGAAATCTGATCTGGACATTGAAATGGAAGATGCTACTTCTGATGACGTTTATCTGGATGTGCTGTATCAAACACTTCCTGATTTATTAGATCGTTTTGATCCGCAATTCGTCTTTTACCTATCTGGCGTAGATGTGTTAGAAAATGATACGCTGGGTCGTTTATCCATGTCCATTGATGGTTGTTATCAGCGGGATCTTTTTGTCTTTGAATCCTGTATAAACCGTTCTATTCCTGTTGCGGTAAGTATGGGGGGAGGTTATTCAGCGAAACTATCAGATATCATCAACGCACATTGCAATACCTTTCGCGCAGCATTTTCTGTTTTTTCTTCTTGATAAACTGTATGTTTGAGCATGTATTTTTTTTTAATAGTTACATTTCTTGTATCTGTTTTGGGTTCATCAGTAGCTCAAAAGGATTCATCACAATGGACCATGCTGCTGGATACATTTACCGTATACCCGCAACTGGTTTCAGATGCAAACAGGGGATATAGCATACATCAGTTCACATCAATAGATATAACGAATGAATCGGCGATCAATTTAGATGAATTTCTATCGCTGAACACGTCTGTTTTTATTAAAGATTATGGACCAAGTGGCATAAGTACGCTAAGTTTCAGAGGTGGTTCAGCTGCGCAATCTGCTATTCTATGGGAAGGTGTTAATATACAGAATCCACAACTAGGCTTGTCGGATCTATCACTAATACCAATGTCTTTTATGGATCATCTAGATGTATTACAAGGAGCCAACACATCGAG
>CAXQBA010000100.1:0-4356 GCA_964221885.1 Luminiphilus sp.
TTGTCTCTTGTGACTGGAGTTCAGACGTGTGCTCTTCCGATCTGTCAATTTGGAAACTCAGAACAGTATGAGATTCCACATATTAATAAAGATGGATATATTTGGTGGGCTTCTGTTCACGCCTCACCCTACTGCAACAGTGCAGGTGAGATCATAGGAAATATTGGTGCTATCTTTGATATTACACAACGTAAAAAGAGTGAGATCCAACTGATTGAAAGTCAGAAAAAACTTCAATTGATTCTCAATAGTTCCTTGGATGCTATCATTACCATTGATGAGAATAATGCAGTGGTTGACTGGAATAAAAATGCCGAACATTTTTTTGGATATAATATAGCTGAATCTTCATCACTGAAAATCGACGACCTGATACTACCTGAGCGTTACATAATTGCTTTTATTAAAGGTAAGGAACGATTCATGGAATTAGGAGAAAAAGATTTTTTTAATCGACGTATTGAAATGTACGGTCGTCATAGATCTGGTCGAATCTTTCCTATTGAGATCAACATATCTCCTATTAAGATTGAAGACAGTTACTACTTTTCAGCCTTTATTCAAGATATCACGGAACGTAAAAACAATGAAAATGCATTAATTGAAGCAAAAAAAGTAGCTGAACGCGCCAGAAAAGCAGAACGACAATTTTTAGCTCATATGAGTCATGAAATTCGTACACCAATGAATGCTGTAATTGGTATGGCACATTTACTCCAAAAGTCAAACCTAGATCAAATCCAGCTGGAATATGTGGATGCACTTCGGTTTTCAGCTGATAATTTAATGAATATTATATCTGATGTCCTAGATCTCTCTAAGATTGAAGCTGGAGAATTGGAAATGGAATACAGACCATTCTCACTAAATAAACTGTTTTATTCTTTACAGAAGACCTATCAATTCAAGCTACAAGACAAAGATATACAAGTCAATATCCATGTTGATGATCGTATAAATTATCAATTAACCGGCGATAAAACGAGACTGAGTCAGATTCTAAGTAATCTGATGGGAAATGCATCTAAATTCACTGAACAAGGACATATTGATCTTAATGCTAAAATTTTAAAGCAAGAAAAAAATATCATATGGCTTGAAATTCAAGTTATTGATAGTGGAATTGGTATAGCTCCCGAGCACTTAAATAAAATATTTGAAAGTTTCAAGCAAGCCGAAATTTCAATACATAGTAAGTTTGGTGGGACTGGATTAGGACTGACCATCGTAAAACAATTAACAGAGATGCATGGTGGTCGGATCCATGTGAACAGTCAGAAAGACATAGGTACAACATTTACCCTAATCATCCCATTCCAAAAATCAAATATACCCATCAAGGATGACCTTGATGAAATAAGCTTGAATGAGGAATCGACCAATAGTATGCAAGGGTTACGAATTCTAGTTGCCGAGGATAATCTTATTAATCAAAAATTGATCGAATCAATCTTAAATCAGTGGGATTGTCAATTTTCTATGGTTGATAATGGCCTCGATGCTGTTCAACAATCTGAACAGCACGAATTTGATGTTATTCTTATGGATATTAATATGCCTAAGATGAATGGCTACGAAGCGACTCAACACATTCGTGAACATAAGGAAAATCAAAATCAGTATACGCCAATTATTACACTCACTGCAGCGGCACTACAAGAAGAACGAAATAAAATGTATAATCTTGGGGTAAATGATTTTGTTACGAAACCTTTCTCACCTACGCAATTGCAAAAGACTATTTTAGACTGTATCGAGAATAGGCCTAAAGATGAAACACCTTTGGATGATAGTGTAAATGTCAATAATGAATTGTACAACCTCGAATACCTTCATAAATTCTGTTCCAACAATTTGGATTTCGTTAATGAAATGATTCAGATTTTTCTATCTGAAAACCCTCAGAAGTTACAACAATTAGTGGATGGACTTGACCAACAGAATTGGGATGTTATCAAGAATATTTGTCATCAGATGAAATCCACCTATGGAACGCTCGGTATGAGCAAACAAGAACAATTGGCTAGAGATATAGAATCAGCTTGTAAAAATGGTGATCGTACAGAACATACCTACCGGAACAGGATCTCCGAACTTATAAAATTATCAAAAGTTTGCTATCCCCTCCTTGAATCAGAATTAGAATCAAGTACTTAATTTGATGGATATCAATGTAGTAGTTTTTGAAATGGACTAATTTTAAGTTTCAACAAACAACTCTACCTTGAAATCATTAAGATCCGTATCCGTGAACACTGATCGAATTATCAGTGAGAATAAAAAATTAAATGCTGTTATCAATAATGCACTAGATGCTATTTTAATCGTAGATGAATTAGGTTTCATAAAGGATTGGAATGAAACAGCTAATGTTTTATTTGAATATAAAAATAACGAACTATACAATCTTCCCTTTCTCGATCTATTAAATGAAACCGAAGATAATATCAAAAATTTCTTTCATAATGTTCGGATGAATATAAGTTGTAGTCGGGTCAAATTATATGGTTTGACGTCCTCTCGTAAGACGATACCGATTTGTTTTTCTTACAAACCGATCTATGAAAACAATGAGAAGACATTCATTGTATATATTCGTGATCTAAGCATTCTTCTTCAGCGGGAAAATGAGATCATCGAAGCTAAACAAAAGGCTGAGAAAGAACGAACATCCGAACGTGAATTCCTTGCTCACATGAGCCACGAGATCCGCACACCTATGAATGCTGTTATGGGCATCATCCATCTTCTAAAGCATACTGATCTTTCAAAAGAACAAAGCGACCTATTGAATACACTCGAATTTTCGTCAAAAAATGTATTGGAACTTATTTCAGATATTCTTGACTTTTCAAAAATTGATGAGGGTAAACTAGAATTGAATCATCAGGTTTTTAATTTGAATGAGATGTTAAACAGTCTTTATGAATCTTTCCGAGTAAATCAATTAAATGATGCACTTTCTATCAACTTACATTTGGATGAGAACTTACCGGAAAACCTGATCGGCGATAAATCCAGATTAAGTCAGGTATTGACCAATATCATCGGTAATGCTCTTAAATTCACAACCGAAGGATACGTTAGTATTCAAGCTAAAATACTAGCTCATACAAATAAAACATGTCTAGTAGAATTTAAAATTTCCGATACAGGTATCGGTATTGCAGCAGATAAGATGGACTGTATATTTGAGCGTTATGAACAAGAAAGTATCAACACGTACAGTAATTATGGCGGTACGGGTCTTGGATTAGTGATCGTAAAAGAATTAATTGAGTTGATGGGAGGCACCATTCGAGTGGATAGCAAAAAATCAATTGGTACAACTTTTTCGTTTCAAATACCCTTTTATACGTCGGTTAAAAAAGAAGAAAATAAGGTTGAAAAAGCATGTGATATCGTTGACTTTACAGGTAAGCATGTCATTGTTGCTGAAGATAATCCCATAAACCAGCATTTAATGAAATCACTCTTGGAACGTTGGAAATGCAAAGCAGACATTGTAGAGGATGGTAAAGAGTTGATCAATAGAGTATGCCTAAAAAAATACGATCTGATATTCATGGATATTAATATGCCTAAAATGAATGGCTATCAAACCACTCAATGGTTAAAAGAAAACAACAATGTTCATTTAAATGCATCTACACCGATTATTGCATTAACGGCATCAGCTTTTACAAAAGAAAGAAATAAAATACTGAAACTAGGTGCTGATGACTTTATTTCGAAACCTTTTGACCCAAATGATATCTCTAAGAAAATGGGTGAATATTTTGAATCAGATTTAAATATTGATGATAATAATTCGGTAGTCGATCTTTCACACTTGAAAAAGATATCTAATAATAACGATTCATTTGTTGATGAAATGATACAGATCTTTATCGACGGTACACCTGATCAACTAAACAACCTGACTATTCTATTAAAACAGCAGAATTGGCAAGGACTTAAGATCGCTGTACATACATTAAAATCGTCGCTTCACTTGATGGGCTTACAACAATCATATGAAGACCTACATCTAATTGAAACGAACATAGGAAATAACCATATCGATCCTGATCAATTTACGAGTTTGATACATCGTACTATAACTTACGCTAAAAGAGCAGTAATGGAACTTAAAAAATAGAAGATAAGGTAATCAATATACACAAAAAACGACGAATCTACATTTTGGAAAACATTCCTTAATGTAGATTTTTTCTTTTTTGGTAAGGGACAATGTCTAAAAAATTTACATAATTAAATTATTGATAATCAATACTTTAAATTATAAAATTGATGATTTTTAATTATGGTACACGTATTGTATCTCAAGAATTAATATTAAAAACTAAAATGTTA
>CAXQBA010000101.1:0-3631 GCA_964221885.1 Luminiphilus sp.
TGTCAATATCAGCAGGGCTAAGAGTAAACAGCAATTCATAGTCTTCACCACCATGCAACGCACAAATACTTGTGTCCATTTTGAATGTAAAGGCCATTTCCTGAGCTTGTTGAGCAATTGGTAACATCTTTTCTTCCACCAACATACCTACACTTGAATGTTTACATATATGCAGGATTTCAGAAGATAAGCCATCAGAAATATCGATCATTGAAGTTGGTTTGATCTGTTGTTTAGCAAAAAACTCAATAATATCTTTTCTCGCTTCCGGTTTCAGGAGTGAACCAACGATCTGATCTTTGTCTTCAAGGTCAGGTTGCATGTCTGGGTTCTCCATATAGACTTGTTTTTCTCTTTCAAGTAGTTGAAGACCTAGATAAGCTGATCCAAGATATCCAGACACACACAGAAGATCACCAACTTGTGCCCCAGATCGATAAACGATCTTGTCGGCCTGGGCTGTTCCAATAGCTGTCACACTGATCATCAAACCAGATAAAGAAGATGTCGTATCTCCACCAATTAGATCAACATTGTATTGTTGACAAGCTAAAGCGATTCCTTTATAAATTTCTGTAATTGCTTCTACTGAAAATCGATTGGATAATGCTACTGATACAGTTATTTGTTGGGGTATAGCATTCATTGCATAAATATCACTTAGATTCACAATAACGGATTTATAACCTAAGTGCTTCAAAGGTGTATAGCTCAGATCGAAATGAACTCCTTCAACCAATAGATCTGTTGAGACAACCGTTTGATCTGTGAGTTCCAACACGGCTGCATCATCGCCCACTCCAACTTTACTTGATCCATTTTTTAAATTGAAATCTTTGGTTATGAAATCAATCAGTCTAAATTCACCCAGTTCTTTTAACTCTGTTCTAGCCATGTTTAATTAGTTTTTGATGTGTATTCCTTTATGAATGGATTATGATTTCGTTCACTTCCAATAGTAGTGGGTTGTCCGTGTCCGGAATAGACGATTGTTGGATCAGGTAAACTCATAAATTCAGTCATTATAGATTGCATTAACGTATCGTAATTACCTCCGGGTAGGTCTGTGCGACCTATACTTTGTTGGAAAAGAACATCACCACCGATAATAAATTGATAATTGGGCGCATAAAAACTTAAACTAGCCGGTGAATGCCCTGGAGTAAATAATATAGTGAGTTCAACATCTCCTAATTTTATTTCAGATTCTGTAGTTAAAAACGTTTCTGCTGATGGGGAAGCTTGAAAATCAGGAATGCCATACATCATAGCAACACTGGCTGCAGCTTCTAGAACAGGTTGTTCCCCAGCATGATACTCTGGTAAAAGTCCGTACGTATTATAAATGAATGCATTTCCAAAAATATGATCGATATGACAATGGGTATTGATCAATCTGATCGGTGTCAGCTCCTTATGATCAATAAATTGGACGAGTTGATCTCGTTCAGTTTGAGTGTAACATCCTGGATCAAAAATTATACATTCCTTTTCATTGTAAAGGATGTAGGTGTTTTCACTAAAAGGGCTAAAAGTGAAATATTTAAGTTTTAACATAGTTTATGAATCGATCTTTTAAATTGGTTCTATTTTTGATGATATTGGTATAATCAAACCATGCAATTTAACGTTATATTGCTAATTATTGTATTATTGGTCGGAAGTGTCTATCAAAAATAAAAAAAATATCAAGCTGGGCCTATTGGCAGTCCTTCTTATGATGGTCCAGATTTCCTATGCACAAGTAGTTGGTGACCAATTTGGTCGTGTGAATCTTGATCAGTCGAACTACAAGTGGTTTCGATACACATCACAACATTTTTCAATTTGTTATACCAAAGAAAATAAAGAATTGGCCAAACAGCTTATGAATATGGCTGAGTTGGATTATGTTGACCTTTCAAAGGTGTTTGAATATCGACTTCGAAAAAAGATCGAGTTAATTATTTTTCCAACGTTTGAATCTTTTGATCAATCAAATATACAAATTCGGGAACCGGGTATCAATGAAGGAGGTGTTACTCGAATCATCAAACCGATGATCACGATTCATGTTCACAATGACATCAATAACATTAGAGGTCAAATTCGTAGTGGCATTGGCAAGATTTTACTAGGTAAGATCTTAGCGGGCACAAATCTACAGGAGTTGGTTCAAAATTCAGTTTTAATGAACTTACCGGATTGGTTCCTACAAGGAGCTGTGGCATTTGCTTCAGATGTATGGGACAGTGATTATGATAACCAAATGAAGGATATATTGTACAGCGGTCGATATCTGAATTTTATCGAATTTGCTAGAGACAATCCAACTTTGGCTGGCTTCTCATTGTTTCATTTTGTTCACAAAAAATACAACTTGAAAACGATCTCTAATCTCATTTACCTAACGCGGATTAATCGAAGTGTAGAGAGTGGGTTTTTGTATGTTTTTGGCAAGACATTTTATCAGGTGATCGGAACGGATTGGTTCAATTTTTATTCGAAAAAATATGGTACTGGAAACAAAAGGAGGTATCCAACTAAAGGTAAATTGATATTAGATATTCCCAAAAAGTCTAAACTCCACGCCATTTCCTTAAGTCCAAATGCCCAAAAAGTAGCGTTTAGTTACTCTTTCAAAGGGGTTTGTCAGTTGGCAATATATGATGTTTCTACTCATCAAATGACAAAATTAGATAAGTTAGGTGAGCCTGGTCCAAGACCGTATGATCCCTCCAAACGACTATTGTTTAATTGGATAAGTGAACGTAAGATTGCCTATTGTTATTTTTCAGGCAATACGTTGAAACTGATCACATTTGATGTAAATACAAAGAAAAAGACTTCACAGAAAATCAAAGGACTGAATGATGTAGCTTATTTGAAAGCCATTTCAAGTAGTCATTTCATTTTGGCAGCTACAAAAGGAGGGATATCCAATATTTATTCTTATCAGCGCGGTCGATTAAGAGCATTGACGAAAGATAGACATGTTCAAAAGGAAGCAGACTATTTTATTTATAAAGGCAAAGAGTGGATCATATATACAGCCATACCTGTTGAGAAAGATGATTGCCCACCATTTTATGATATTCCAAGTGGACTTGCAGCAGATATATTTTTTACATCATTTGATGGAACAATATCTATTAATTTGACACAGACACCTTTAACAGATGAACGACATTTACAGGTGATTGATAGTTCTATATTGTTTCTATCTGATCAAAACGGAATTTTCAATCGCAGAATAGGTCAGATTTCTGAAAAGACAACAGACTACACGATTACATTTTATGAAGCTGATACTGTAAAATATACGACGTTGTATGTAAAGGATCTACCAGTATTCAGCTACGACTCTGTATCTGTCGATTCCATTAGATCAACTCATTTGATGAGTCATTCAAATACAGATTATAGCCGTAATGTATTGGCGTTTCATGCACAGGCTGACAAAATAGCTGACCTACTCTTCAAAAATGGAAGATTTGAACTATTTGTGCGAAATTTTGATTCATCACGCAATATGGGTCAGTTGGCACCTACACGTTTACGTCTTGAAAATGAGTTACAAGCAAATTTCATAAATGATACGTTACCAGATATAGTTACCGTTTTGGACAGGTTGCAGTTATCTCAAGTTGAC
>CAXQBA010000102.1:0-3423 GCA_964221885.1 Luminiphilus sp.
CATTCTCTCTCACCGGGTCTGACATATGCCAATTCAATCTATAGCTACTCAGCATCTGACAGTCTTAAACCATCATGGATTGATATATTCAGTTATTTTGATCTACTCAGTAAGTATCCTCTACAAGTTGATACAGTAGGAATAACAGATTCTTACAGTATGGATAATATTGACAGCTTTTATGATGCGAACAATCAACTGATTTCAATTCAAACATCACCCATGATTTGGTTTGAACACAGTCCACCAACCTTTAAAAAATATATTAAAGATAAACCTTTTGTCTTTTGTGAGGTATCCTTTCAACAATTAGTAAAAGGAGAAAAAAATCTCTATTTCTCACTTCATGTTTACGAAAAAAATCGAGTCGAAAAATTTGGTGAGATTTCATCTACGTCACCACTATTGATTCATACATTGAATAGTGAACCGATCATTTTGCCAATTCAACGATCAAGAGTGAATCAGAAAGCACTGAAAGGTTATGTAACCTTTGAGATGGTGTGTCTCGTAAAAAGATCAGAGATACAAGTTTTACGACAAGCAGAACTCGATAAGGTTCAAATATCTTTTACAAAAGGAGATTTATCCTTTGAAATATTTAATGTTGATTTCTTTGATGCATTTTTTAAATCAATACCAATATGGAAGTAACGCCAACAGAAATAGAAGGACTTTTTATCCTAACACCAAAAGTATGGGGTGATCATAGAGGCTATTTTTATGAGGCTTATAATAAAAGTGTACTTGCAAAAGCAGGCATTACAAATCAGTTTATACAAGATAATCAAGCTAAATCTACGTATGGTGTCCTACGAGGATTACACTATCAAGTTGGTCAATATGCTCAAGCTAAATTAGTTCGGGTAATTGAAGGGGCTGTTCTTGATGTTGTGGTTGATCTAAGAAGTGACTCAAAAACCTATGGTCACTCATTCAGTATTGAACTGAGTGCCGAGAATAAAAAACAGTTATTTATCCCTAGAGGTTTTGCACATGGTTATGTGGTTTTATCTCCTGTAGCTGAATTCTTTTATAAATGTGACAATGTATATCACAAAGAAAGTGAGGGGGGAATCATCTACAATGATCCCCATCTAAAAATCGATTGGCTTATCGACACAAAACAAGCTAAACTCTCAGAAAAAGACCTAAAACTTCCTACATTTGGTAATCACAGGACGTAAAATCAGCGGGCATCCGAAAACTTTCATTACACGAATTGAATCGTGTCGACGTAGACACCTACAAACAGTTGAAAAAAACACCAATTCAACTGGTTCTAGATAATATACGGTCGGCAAACAATGTTGGATCCATTTTTCGTTCAGCTGACGCATTTGCTATTGAAGCGATCCATCTATGCGGAATAACAGCCAAACCACCACATAGAGATATTCTCAAGACTGCTATCGGTGCTACTAAATCTGTAGAATGGAAGTACCATTCCACAACTCAAGAAGCAGTTGATCTATTGAGAGCTAAAAACTATATGATTGCTTCTCTTGAGCAGGTTGAACAAAGCACGGCACTACACCAATTTCAGATAGGTAATCAAAGTCAAATAGCTTTAGTTGTTGGAAATGAAGTTTCTGGTGTTGACCAAAAAATAATAGATCTCAGTGATCTCTGCCTTGAAATCCCTCAATTTGGTACCAAACACTCATTGAATGTATCTGTAAGTTTAGGTATTGCTTTATGGGAACTTTCCACAAAATTAAATGATCATTTCAAATAATATATCATGTTAATACGCGCAAAAGCTCCATTACGAATTGGTTTAGCCGGAGGAGGTACCGATGTTAGTCCGTACGCAGATACTTATGGTGGTGCCATTTTGAATGCAACGATCAACCTATATGCTCATGCTACTATTGAACCATTAGATGATGGAACCATTATTCTAGAATCTATAGATCTCGATGAATACGGGACATTCAAGAGCCAAAAAGAGTTATCTACTGAGGGAGACTTAAAGATATTGAAAGGAGTTTATAACAAGATCGTGCAATTATTCGACCTTCCACCTCTTTCGTTTAAGCTAACAACTTCTGTTGACGTACCTAAGGGTTCAGGTCTTGGGTCCTCATCTACCATAACAGTTGCTATCATTGGTGCCTTTACCGAATGGCTCAACCTTCCTTTGGGTGAATACGATATTGCCCGTCTTGCCTACCAGATCGAACGAAAGGATCTATCTATGGCTGGAGGTCGTCAAGATCAATATGCAGCCACATTCGGAGGTTTTAATTTTATGGAATTTTATGAAGAGGACAAAGTAATCGTCAATCCGTTGCGTATCAAACAAAAATATTTGAACGAATTAGAATTCAATATGATCTTATACTACACAGGCACAAGTCGTCTTTCCGCTAAGATCATTGAAAAACAATCCGACAATTTTGAGAAAAAAGCAAACAAAAGCTTAAGTGCTGCCCATAAATTAAAAGAGCAGGCCTTCCAAATGAAAAATACAGTTTTACAAGGTAATCTGGATGAGATCGGCACCTTATTAGATCAAGGATGGCACTATAAAAAGCAAACTGCTAAAAGCATTACAAATGCTGTTATTGACTCCATTTATCAATCAGCTATGGATGCAGGAGCCACCGGTGGAAAAATATCAGGTGCAGGTGGTGGAGGCTTCATGATCTTTTATGTGCCAGGCACAAAACGATATGAAGTTTGTAACGTACTTGAGCAGTTTGGTGGCGAAATTCGTCATTTCAACTTTACCGAGACTGGAGTTAGTTCCTGGAAAATATGATATGATACGTCGTTTCAACATATCAAACGCGTTGTTCATATCCATTTTAGCGCATTTATTTTTGTGGGTACTTGTTCTTTTTACATTCGATAGCAAGTATGGCACTACGGATGACTTAGAAATGGAAATGATCTTATCGGGTCGAAATATGCTTCTTGAACCAAGCTATTTTCTAAGATATACACATATTTTTATTGGCTATGCCCTATATCAGTTATATCAATGGACAGACCAAATACCGTGGTATGGTATTTATTTACTATCCACTGCTATACTTGGGCTTTCAGCCATATTATATGCATCTCTCAAGTTGGCTAAGAACTTCAATGGAATTCTATTTCATATTATTGTACTATGGTCTTTCGCTTTATTTTTCTTAGTGAATCCCCAATTCACTTCATCTGCATTATTAGTACATTTTGGCGCTATTGCAATATTATATTTAGGACTCATACAACCAACATTGAAGAAAAGATATCTAATCATTTATGTTGTGATGAGTCTTGTAGGGGCTATGATGCGAATCGAAACATTCTATCTTGCATCTGTCTTATCTATACCACTATTGTTAAGTACTACCCAATTCTCTCTCAAACAAATTTCCAAAGTAGGGCTCATACTGCTCATAACTTGGATCATGGCTAGCAGTATTAATG
>CAXQBA010000103.1:0-3479 GCA_964221885.1 Luminiphilus sp.
CATATTAAGGTCGAGACAGCCTCTGGAAGTTATATGGAGCGTGTTAAGGTGTAAGCGAAACATCAAAAAAATTGAACAAACTTTATTTTACTATATAAATTACCAACGTATGGACTTTGAACAAATCAAAGAATTGATAAAACTTGTTACCAAAAGCAAAGTAAGCGAATTCAAGTATGAAGACGAATCGTCAAAATTCAGTATCCGAACTAAATCTTTCACTAATTCAAAAGAAGTGATTGTTCAGCAACCATCCTTGGTTTCTGGTGTTCAAATGCCAATTGCTAGTCAGCCTGCTGTACAACCACAAGTTGCGGCCCCTGCTGCTGATGCCCCTGCTGCTGATGCTAAGGGTGATGATAAAAAGGAAGATACGTCAAATTACATTGAGATCAAATCTCCAATGGTTGGCACATTCTATCGTTCACCGTCACCAGAAAAAGGGCCATTTGTCAAGGTCGGTGACGTGATTTCGGTAGATGATACTATTTGTTTGATCGAGGCGATGAAACTTTTCAATGAAGTGAAGTCGGAAGTAAATGGTAAGATCGTTAAAGTACTCATAGAGGACGCTAGTCCTGTAGAATACGATCAAGTACTATTCTTAGTTGAACCTGCCTAATCAAGTAGGTGCGAATTCTTCCTTATGGTGAGCAATAACAAATCTCATCAGAATCCTAAATTAACAGATATGTTTAAGAAAATATTGATTGCTAATAGGGGCGAGATCTCCTTAAGAATAATAAGAACATGTCGTGAGATGGGTATCAAAACGGTGGCTATCTATTCGACTGCTGATGCAGACAGTTTACATGTTCGTTTTGCAGATGAAGCCGTTTGTGTTGGACCCGCTTCCTCAGCTTTATCGTATTTAAATGTTGCTAATATTATGGCAGCTGTTGAGATTACGAATTGCGATGGAGTTCATCCGGGCTATGGTTTCTTGGCTGAAAATGCAGATTTTGCAGAAGTATGCTCTCAATCCAATGTTAAATTCATTGGTCCTTCTCCGGAACACATTCGAAAAATGGGTGATAAGATCACGGCAAAAGAAACGATGATCAAAGCTGGTGTACCTGTTGTTCCAGGCTCAGATGGTTTGGTTAAAGATATTGAGTCAGCTCAAACCATTGCCAAAGAGGTTGGTTATCCTATTATGTTGAAAGCTACTGCAGGTGGTGGTGGAAAAGGCATGCGTCTTGTGTGGGATGAGTCTGAACTAGAATCAAATCTTAATGCCGCGCAACAAGAGGCAAAGGCAGCCTTTGGTAACGATGGAATGTATATCGAAAAATTTGTTGAAGAGCCACGACATATTGAGATTCAAATAGCAGGTGACCAATACGGTAATGTATGTCATTTATCAGAAAGAGAATGCTCTATTCAGCGTAGACACGAAAAATTGGTTGAAGAATCTCCATCACCATTTCTTGATGATGATTTAAGAGAAAGAATGGGTCAAGCTGCAATACAAGCTGGTAAAGCCATTGGTTATGAGGGTGTTGGAACAGTTGAATTCCTTGTTGACAAACACCGTAATTTTTATTTCATGGAGATGAATACACGTATTCAGGTTGAACATACTGTTACGGAAGAAGTCATTGATTATGATTTAATTCGCGAGCAGATAAAGATTGCAGCTGGAGAACCTATTTCGGGTGATAATTATTATCCTATGCTTCACGCGATCGAATGTCGTATTAATGCTGAAGATCCGTTCAATGACTTTAGACCATGCCCAGGAAAAATTCAATCTTTTCATAGTTCAAAAGGTCATGGGATTCGTGTAGATACGCATGTATATGCAGGATATACGATTTCTCCATACTATGATTCAATGATCGCTAAATTGATCTGTAAGGCACGGACACGTGAGGAATGTATTTCTAAAATGAAGCGTGCTCTTGAGGAGTTTATCGTTGAAGGTATTAAAACAACGGTGCCTTTCCATCAACAGTTGATGGACAATAAGGATTTCCAAACGGGTAACTTTACTACGAAGTTTTTAGATACGTTTGAACTCAAACCAGAAAAGTAAGAACGTCAAACAGTTAATAGATATAAAAAAAGCCATCTATTGCAGATGGCTTTTTTGTTCTTAAGAGTATGAATCAACATTCATACATGAAGAAATATATTATTTGAAGGCATTTAGACCGGTTACATCCATTCCTGTGATCAGTAAATGAATGTCGTGTGTCCCTTCATAAGTAAGCACTGTTTCTAAATTCATCATGTGACGCATACACGGATATTCATTTGTAATACCCATTCCACCATGAATCTGACGTGCCTCTCGAGCGATCTCCAATGCCATGTGAACATTATTACGTTTGGCCATAGAAACTTGAGCAGGTGTAGCTTTACCTTCATTCATCAATGTTCCAAGACGCCATACTAATAATTGAGCTTTTGTGATTTCAGTGATCATCTCAGCTAACTTCTTTTGTGTCAATTGAAATCCAGCGATTGGTTTGCCGAATTGTTCTCTTTCCAATGAGTAACGAAGGGCGGAGTCATAACAATCCAGAGCTGCACCAATAGCACCCCAAGCAATTCCATAACGTGCTTTAGATAAACAACTCAAAGGACCTTTCAGACCCTGAACCCCTGGCAATACATTTTCTTTTGGAACGCGAACATCTTCAAATACTAGTTCACCAGTAATAGACGCTCTTAATGATAGCTTACCATGAATCTCAGGTGCTGAGAAACCAGGCATATCTTTTTCTACAATCACGCCGCGGATGATTCCTTCTTCATCTTTAGCCCATACCACTGCGATATCAGCTACAGGTGAATTAGTAATCCACATTTTTGCTCCATTTAGGATATATGCATCACCATCGTCTTTGATGTTGGTGATCATTCCAGCAGGGTTAGACCCGTGATCAGGTTCAGTCAAACCAAAACAACCAATGAATTCTCCAGAAGCTAGTTTTGGTAGATACTTCATACGTTGCTCTTCACTACCAAATCTATAGATTGGGTACATCACCAAAGAACCTTGAACAGAAGCCATGGATCTCAATCCGGAATCACAACGCTCTAATTCTTGCATGATCACTCCATATGCGATTTCATCCATGCCACCACAACCATATTTAGTCGGAAGTGAAGGTCCAAAAGCACCAATTTCAGCTAATCCCTTGAATAAGTGTTGTGGGCAAGTTCCATTCTCGTAGTGCTCCTCAATGATTGGGCTCACCTCTTGTTTTACCCAGTCTCTAACTGCATCTCTCGCCAAGATATGGTCTTCGCTTAGTAGTTCATCCATCAGATAATAATCGTGCGCTTGATAGCGATCAACTTTAGCTGCGGATTTTGTCGTTGTTGTCTTGTTCATTATAATGACAATATGATTTTTTCAAAAATTAGTTAAGGCTTGGTATACAATTGCAAAAATACATATATTCAGCAAATCTTCTAATACTTGCCCTTGGCAAAGGCAAATGTTTACATTTTATCCACAAATAATG
>CAXQBA010000104.1:0-2249 GCA_964221885.1 Luminiphilus sp.
AAAATACCAACAACACCATTTATTCTATTAAATAAAATGGCAAAGATGAACGCGATTATTCCAATCAATAAATAATTTGAAGAAAAGGTAGATATGGATAAGAGTACAGGTAAAGCAAATGCTAAGGAAAGAGAGAGCATCTTCTTCTTTTTAGGGTTAGCGATTGACCTAACAAAGAAAAATAGTCCTAAGAAAGCAATTAAATGAAGAAGTAGATGAAGTATAGGCAGCCCACCTACTGACGAAATACCAAAGTAAAAAATAGCTGAAAATGAATCAAATGAAGGAATTGACATTGGATATTTACTGTAGGCTAGACCTTCTTCAAACCAAAAAGATCCAGTTCCAACTATTTTCTTTCCTTTTTCGATCAATCTAGCGGTGTCACTATCTATGATATCCCATTCGAAAGACTGAATAACAAAGTAACCTATGACGATTAATAAAACTAGACGCTCAAATTGTTTTTTCAACTCAATTTCCTTAAGACAAATGAATAATACTGAATTTAAAAATTAAATAGTTATTATTGAGTACGTGGCTCTAAATTTATACTTGATGCCAAATCTTAGCTATCTTTTTGTCAAAGTTAACGGATCTAGTTTAGGTCTTTTTCGTATTCTATTCAGCATTTTCATGTTGAAAGACTTCATGATGGCGTATCATTATTTTACTTCATCACTCAGCCAGTCTCTATTCTTCTCAACTTACGACGGTTTTCACTGGGTGCAGCTTTTACCAAGCCCTTTCCTTGAGTTATTTTTTGGGCTCATGTTCATATCATGTGTTTTACTAATGTTAGGCAGGCATTATCGGCTGAATGCTGTTTTGACTTTTTTCGGCTTCACGTATATTTTTTTAATTGACCGAGGCCATTACAATAACCATTTCTATCTGTATTGTATTCTTCATTTCTTTCTGATTATTATTGATGCTGATCGTTGGGGGACCTTTCATAAACAAAAGGAAAATGTTGTTCCTTATTGGCAAATATTACTTTTGAGATACCAAGTGTTTATTGTATACTTTTATGGAGGATTAGCGAAGATCAGCGAAGATTGGTTCAGTGGATATCCCATGATTTACTGGTTGAAAATGTCAGCCCAAAACTTCGAAGGACCTGTCCATGATTTTTTAATGTCTGATACATCCGTATACTTTATCTGCTATACAGGTTTTTTATTTGATCTACTGATCGGTTTTGTCTTGCTAAGTTCGTACCGACGACTCGCCATATTACCGATTCTCATATTTCATTTATCCAATCATTTTCTTTGGAATATTGGTACGTTTCCATTTGTAATGGTAGCAGCTACATTTCTATTCTTCGATCCAGCTTTTCCTGAAAAGTTCGTTCAAAAAATTCGAAAAAAGGGAGATAGCCATCTAATTCTTCTTATCACCTCCTTAGTCATCATAATCACTGGTCTATATTTCTATGAATATCTGATCATGTCTATAGGTATAGTATTGTTATTCATTCATATCCTACGATTTAAGTATAAAATAGACCTATTGTGGCTTTTTAAGAAAGAGGTACAGACTCCATTTGTTCATAAAGACAGCTCAAAATCTCTTAATCAGAAACCAACCACTGCCTTTCTATCTGTTTGGTTCTTACTTCAGATAACCATACCGTTTCGTCATACGCTTTTTCATGGCGATCCATCTTGGACAGGCGAAGGACACTTTTTTGCTTGGAGAATGATGTTAGTAGCATCCACCGATGCTGTAAAATACCACATTGAAGTTCCAGAGACAGGTCAGCGATATCCTGTTGCTTTGGAAAAATATATGAATTTCAGACAATTTAGAAAGCTTGGCCGAACACCAAAAGCCTATCATCGATTTGCACATTTTCTTGCAGATGAGCTAAAAAAGAATGGCGCTGAAAAACCGATTGTTCGAATGGAAATTTATAAATCAGTGAATGAGCGAGCACCACGTTTACTAAATGATACAACTATAAATTACGCAACATTGCCCTATAATGAATTAAGCCATAGCATATGGTTTCAAGATTGGGATCGAAAAATGGATCCACTTGAGTTTCGAGAAGATAGATTTGAACATTGGTCTAATGTAATTTATAAAAATACACCAAAAGATGTTAATTTTTAAAATGAAGACACTCAAATCAATCCATATTATTCTGATCCTTTACTTTGTAAGTTCGATCAATGCTCAGGAAAACACGCTTATGGATTCTGTCGATCAAGCCATACAAAAAGCTACCTTGTGGCTAGTCT
>CAXQBA010000105.1:0-2449 GCA_964221885.1 Luminiphilus sp.
GAATAAGTTTGAGATTTACTCTACGATTAGTCAAATAATTTGGGACTGAAAAAAAGGTGCCATTTACATCCTGAATCCATTGTTTCGAGAGTACATTTCGAATCCCTAATAGGTTGAAAATTTCCAAGCTGATTGATGCTTCTTGAAGTCTATTGAATTTTGAAACTTTAAAAAGTTTGTTTGATTTCATTAAATCAAAAGAAAACCCAATATCAACTCGAAAGTAAGATTTCATTCTCAAGGTATCTCTGAATCGCTCTCTATCAGGAGGTCCATAAGGTAAACGGGCGCCATATTGTAATCCCATTTGCACAGAAAATTCTTCTAGTCCAGGCATATTATCTTGTATGAGCGTTCCAACATTCAGCCATTGGTCCGTTGGACGTGGAATAAATCCCGGATATATAGTCGCTGAATCTACTACCTCTTGATCTGAACTGTATCCAAAAAGTATTCTCTCACCTTGAGCGTTGTAATAGTAAATAGTACTATCATTTAGAATATTTTCTCTAACAGACATTAAACCTAACTTAAAAAAAGACTCTATACCTCTTACAAATTCTCCATTGATATGGGCATCAACACCGTAACTATATCCTATGGCATCATTATTTGCATAATATCTCGTTCGAACATTGTCTATTTCATAGGGATTCAGGTGCCAGAAGTATTTGTAATATAATTCTGAAGAAAACTTGAAAGGGGTTTCTCTTCCCCAAAGCTGAAAATAGTAATCGGTTCCGATAATGGCATGTATAGACTTTTGAGATAAAACATTTAAATTTAATGTGCCGTCAAAATACCTAAATTCCCTGTACAGAGGAGGTTGATAGTAAAGTCCTGCAGACAAGTGGTAATTGACATTTCTTCTAATCATCTTATTGTTTTGAACCATATATTTTCTAGGATGATAACGAATCATCATACGAGGAGTGACATACGGTTCTTGATTGACAGAAGTAAAGCCAAATCTTGTGCCTAAAGAGAGAGCCCATTTAGCTGCAGATTGATCTAAAGTATCCTGGAATGTAATCTTTTTCAGTTCATTATTTGTCCATCTTTTGGTTGTGACAGACACGGGAAATTGTTTTTTCAGAATCGCTTTTTCGAAATTATATTGAATATATCCAGATAGTCTATTTCCATTCAATTTTGCTCCATTTTTGATCACCTCAAAAAGTTCAACTTCATTAGAGTTGTTTTGAGGTAGGCTATAGCCCGCAGAGTCTAGGTATTTCCATTCACTCAATGTATCTACGAAAAAGTCTCTCTGATAATTAACTCCCCAAAGGATTGAAGATTTACGAATTACATTTTCTGATTTTCGAATGTTGAAATCAAATGCGCCATCATGATAAGCGTTAAAAATAAAGGCTTCCAGTTTATTTCTGCCATGATTCAGAAAACTGCCGATACCCAAAACCGCCACAGAGTCACCGTATTCTTCTTTTGAGGGATCTGTTTCCAATTGATTGATGTAATACTGCCCTAGCACATCGAAGTATTCTTTTTCATTCGAATAAAAAATAGAGCCGTTGAACTGCAACTTCAATTGATCGTTAGGTTCATGTTTTAAGGCAAGCCCGCCAAATGAGTTTTGAAATTTGGTCTGTTCTTGACCGTCAAAATAGACCTTAAATGTGTAGGCTTCATTGGCTACCCCAAAATCAGTTTCTTGGGTTTCAGGCTGAAATCTAAAATTATTCAATGAGAGATGTCCTAACATCATCAACTGTGTGTGTTCACTGATGAAGTATGTGGATAGAAACTGTGCATCGCTAAAAACAGGATTGTAAGCGCCTTTGGTCGGGAGAGCATTTAATAGGTACCCATTTGATCGGTAACGAGCGCCTAGAATGTAATTAAATCTATGATTAATTTTATGTCCAACAAAAAGTTCAGTACTTAAAAGAGAAGCCGTAATAGAACCTTCAATGCTATCAGGGGACTTGTAGGTAATGTCCAGTACCGAACTCATTCGGTCCCCATATTTTGATTGGAATCCTCCTGCAGAAAACTGAATAGATTCAACCATGGAACTGTGAATAAAGCTCATTCCTTCCTGTTGTCCGCTTCTTGTTAAAAAGGGCCTGTAAATCAAAAATCCATTTACATAGATTAGATTTTCATCGAAATTTCCTCCTCTGACATTGTAGTTGGAGGTTAACTCATTATTGCTAACAGCGGCAGTACTGTAAACAAGACTTTTTTCAACAGAAGAAGTTATTTTTCGATAATCTAGAGGTTTCAAAAAATCTATTTCAAAAGGGTCTCTGTTATTTTGAGTCAAATTAACTTGCCCTTTTGCTAATACGTTGAATTTAATTTTGGGTAATTCAACCTGTTCATTTGCATTTGAAGTTAAAAAGTAGTTCTTGGACTCCTCATTAAATTTATAACGAAACTCTACTGAATCAAGATGCCAATTGAATATTCGTTGGATAGGCTT
>CAXQBA010000106.1:0-4057 GCA_964221885.1 Luminiphilus sp.
GTCAGATAGTTGAGGACGTTTCGAACCGCCACGTGTTTCAACAGCTCTAGACAATTGAGAAAGAGCAATAACAGGCACATTGAGTTCTTTAGCTAACCCTTTCAAACCTCTTGAAATCATAGAAATCTCTTGCTCTCTATTTCCTCTACCTTCAACACCCCCTGTCATCAATTGCAAATAGTCAATGATAACCAATTGAATATCATGCTGCATCTTTAATCGACGACATTTGGCCCGGAGTTCAAATATTGAAATACCAGGTGTATCATCTATATAAAGTGGGATATCTGACAATGTATTCACCACTGAATTTAGTTGTCTCCATTCGTATTCTTCGAGTGCACCTCTTCTTAATTTCTCAGATGATATCTCAGTCTCCATAGAGATTAATCGGTTGGTCAATTGAAGAGCGGACATCTCCAGTGAAAAGAACGCTACTCCCTTCGAAAAATCAATAGATGCATTCCTTGCGACTGCCATTGTGAATGAAGTTTTACCCATACCAGGTCGAGCAGCAATAATGACCAAATCTGAAGGTTGCCAACCTGACGTGATACGATCCAATTCAGTGAATCCAGTAGGTACTCCGGTTAATCCATCTTCTTTTTTAGCCAAATCCTCTAATTGCTCTACAGCCATATTCACCAATGTACTCATGGTCATAGTGCCCCTGCTCAGATTCTTTTGAGTGATCTCAAAAAGACTTTGTTCAGATCGGTCCAGTAATTCTAGAACATCAGTTGTATCCTCATAGGCGCTTTTAATAATCTCTGTGGATGTACGGATCAACTCACGCTGTATGAACTTCTGAGAAATAATTCGAGCATGGAATTCAACATTAGCCGAGGAAGCAACCCGTTCACACATGGTCAATAATGTAAATTCACCACCGATCTGCTCCAATGTACCGAGTTTTTTAAGTTCTTCACTGACAGTTAGAATATCAGTCGGTTCACTTTTTTCAAAAAGTGATAAGATCGCTTTATATATTTCTTGATGTGCATCTTTGTAGAAAGATTCGGCACGTAGAATATCTACGACCAGGGCTATGGCATCTTTATCGATCATTAATGCACCCAAAACGGCCTCTTCAATATTATTGGCCTGAGGTGGTAATTTACCGTATAACTGCGTACTGGCAATATCTGTTTTTCTTGTCCTTTTTATATTACTCTTTTTTTTCTCTTCCATACCAAAATCCATTACACAAAAGTACGATAATATTTCTCAAATCACAGTTGTATGTATCCAAATTAAAAATTTGATTTCCGATCGGGGTTATCCTTCAAATAAGATGACCAATCGTTATATTTTTTCCCACCTAATCCCTTACTGTTCTGCTGAAGATAATGGCAATATGCCACGCCCAGCGCATCACTACTATCAGCAAATCGAGTATTCATAGTACCTTCTACAATGTGTGGTAACATTCGACTGACTTGCTCTTTCGATGCATTTCCATTCCCAGTAACTGCTTTTTTGATCGATCTTGGACTGTATTCTGTAAGCGGTACATCATGCACAGATATTGCTACCATCGCAGCTCCCATAGAACGACCCAGTTTTAGCATAGCCTGGACATCTTTCCCATAGAAAGGTGCCTCAATAGCTGCCTCATTTGGTGAATATAATGCAATTAATCGCTTTAATTCATTGAAAATGTGTGCTAGCTTTTCAGCATGAGTTGTCATTTTTCGCATATCCAGACTATCCATTGCAATGATCCTAGGTTTTGAATCGTTAACTACTTGAATGAATGCATATCCAAGTAAATTGGTTCCTGGATCGATGCCTAATATAATTTTTGACTGACTCAATTTAATGTAAATTTTCTGTCTTAGTTTGGTTTTATTACTTTTGAAATATGTCAAATACCAAGATACTAAATTTAAACTATAAAAACCTAAAAGATCGACTTCCATTCGTCTCCAAAAAAGCAGTATGGAAATGGATTTTCGGTTTGATATTTTTGGTATTACTTTACGTACAAATCAATCACGTTTTTGCTAATTCAAATGCGACCTTATACGCTTCAATAGATATTCAATGGACACTTTTGGGTGGTTTTCTTTTCTTTGTCACTGCAGCACTTATACCAATCAACTGGTGCTTTGAAACATTGAAATGGACGTTGTATATGGATCAAAAAAAGTCCTTTACCAAACATTTTAAAGCCGTCATGGCAGGTGTTACATTCTCCATGTTTACACCTAATCGAATCGGCGAATTTGGCGGTAGGCTGATTATATTGAATACAAAAGAAAGAATACATGGGCTAACCTCAAACCTAATAGGTAGTTTAGCACAATGGATTACACTTTTTACATGTGGTTGGATAATGCTGATACCCTACTTAACTTTTCATCATTTAATATCCGATCAATTATTCTATTGGATCATTCTGATAGGAACAACTGGGTCTACATTACTTCTTTTCTTATACTTCAACATAGACCGATGCATCCATTTTATTGAGAACACAAAATGGGGTCAAAAAATAGCAGGAACATCTTATTGGTCTTATAAAGATCAGACGATTAAAAGTCTGTTGGGAGGACTTGGCCTTTCCTTCCTAAGATATATAACATACGGACTCCAATATTTACTTCTCCTACACTTTTGTGGTATTCAATTGGATCCTGAAATACTTACCTATTCCATTGCTGTTATCTTCTTAATACAAACTGGAATTCCAATACCTCCGTCTCTTGGATTATTGGCTCGTGGTAATGTTGCTATCTTTATTCTTTGTTTACAAAATAATGCTTTGCCACAGAGTGTTCTTTTGGCTACAGGATTATTATGGTTGATGAATGTCGTAATACCTGCTCTTGCAGGAGCTTTGGTGATTCTACGTAAATAAAATCAGGTCATCGCTTGTAACGCTGCCTTTAAACTTGGAATCTGATCGATTTCATCACTGAAAGAACTCAATAATTCATTGATCATGGTTTTCAACCCATCAAACTCTTTTTGTATGTCATCGTCGCTAGAACCAGCTTGCTCATTACTTCCTTTTTTATTGGCTATGGCATCTTTCACCTTAGTAATGATCGAGCGAATTTTTAATTGTATCTTTTCAACAGATTCTTTCTCATTTTCTTGAAATTGATCGAATACCTTATCAGCATATTGCAACAGTTTTTTACCAGATTCAATCAATGCTTTAATAGTTGTTGCATTCTTTTCGTTCTTAAAATCTGTATATTGCTTTTGTTGAAAATTTTTGAATGCGGTGATCATTTTTATATATGCAGCTGAACTTTCTAATGCATCGACATCATTGAGATCCACCGATTCCTCACTTTCCTCGGATTCTTCTACTCCTCCCTCGACAACTAACTGCATTTTAATTACTGTCTCAAACAAGACATTACCTTTCTGAATAAGCATTTCTCGACTTAAACCACCCTTTTTGATCGTCAAAGTAATTCGATCCTCACCAATATCATTCTTATCAATAGCAACATCAACCAATGCAGTTTTCTTTAAAATATGTTCTTTACTAGCCTTAATTTTCTTAAACAAGGCAATACCCATCGGCACTTTTTTAAGCGGAATAAAAACACAAGGTGTTTTTTTCCCTGCCATCTTGTAATCAACGAAAACAATACCTGCTTTGCTCTTTCTAACGATCACAGGCTTAATATCTTTCTTTTTGTATTCAGCGAATTTTTGCTCTTTAAATGCTGAAAAATCAAATTCAAATGCTGCCATATCTAGGTTTTTATAGTGAACTTAAATTTACTTCTTTCAATAATTCTTTAATTCGATTTCTTTTTTGATTCATAGATTGAATCACTTGCTTAATATCATCGGAAACATCTAGAGGTTTCTTTCCCTCAATAATCCGTTGATGAATATCGTTCCATTTCTCGATCGCCTCTTTCAATTTGTCGATTTGCGAACCAAAACTACTGGATTCCTTAGGATCTACTTGTGTATATTTTGTTACGATCACTTGTCCTGCCTTAATCAGAGCTTCAATAAATTTACCATCTTTAGGAGTCGCTAATCCTTTTTTATATTTGGGAATCACATCATTCTTGAATTTATT
>CAXQBA010000107.1:0-4706 GCA_964221885.1 Luminiphilus sp.
GGACAGTACTCGGGACCATTGCAGCTTTCCTCGATGAATATTTCAGGTCCTTTGTCTAACAACATCTTTACGGGCATTTTAGATACATCGGGGCAAGTTCTTGAACTTGGCAATATTTATACAAATAGTTCTGATGAACTGATCGATATGACCTTGATAGAAGGTAATATGTTCCTTGCCTTGAATACAGAAGATACATTGCAGTTCAATGGTCAAGAAATATGTACACCTAAACACTCTATTTTTGTCCAGATAGATGATCAACTTATGATAAAGAATGCGATCAATTTCAATGTTACAGATTCATTCAGAATCGCATCGTTAAGTCAGCATAAAGATCAATTATTAGTTCATGCACACACATTTGGTTCCTTTGAATTTGCCAATCAGAATTATAATGGAAACCTATTGAACCAGTTTGGTCTTTTTTCATTCACAAAAACACTGGCGCCGTTATGGTATACTGGCGTATCGAGCACTGGTTCAATAATGGTTGGTCCTAAGAAATCCTCTAATGATTTTTCTTTGATACATATCAAACCCAGCTCTGACCTATATTTTAATGATAGTCTTCATGCTTTAAATTCAGGTCAATCCTATTTGATTGGTATCGATAACATGGGACATATTTTTCATTATCAGCATTTAACAACTGATGGATTCTCATCCTTGCAATCTATACAAATAAATGACTCGACGGTTATTGTCAGTCTGAATGCTCGTGACAGTATCATGGCTCCTAGTACATCAACCCTTCAAACCTCAACTGATTTAGTTCGTATTCAATTTGACCTATGGCCTTCCATTGACTTGGATCTAGGACCAGACATCTATGTTGCATGCCTTGATACAGTACCTTTACAAGCAAATATACATGTAGGAATAACAAATTATGTTTGGAGTTCATCAAATTTTATTGCTGACAGTTCACAACTATCTACCTTTGGAATCGTAAATCAGTCTGGATATTTTGCTTTTCATGCCTACAATGGATGCGGTCAGGTCACCTCTGATAATTTTCTTGTTGAGGTATCTGATAGTTTGGGAATGTTTTTAGAAATTGGCCCAGATACGCTGATCCAATGTAACGATTCACTTTTAACATCACCGATATTTTCAGGCCCTGGACCACTAACCTATCTTTGGTCACCATCACATGGCGTAGCTGATATCAATCAGGCCTTCACAAAAATATCTCCCCAATTCTCCAATATTCAATACACCTTACGGATGATTAATAGTTGTGGTGGTCAAATCAGTGATCAATTTAAGGTTGATGTGGAAAAACCTGACTTACAAGCAGCTTTACTGCAAGATACCAGTCTGATTTGTGGAGACAGTGTATGGGTCGATTTGAATGTCAGTGGATCTACAAATCTTTCTTATCAGTGGATCCCATCCAGTTTTGTATCAGATCCTCAAACCGTTCCTACCTACATCTACCCCATTTCATCTAGAAATTATACACTGCGTATTTTAGGGGGGTGTGGTAGTGTAATCAATAGGGATATACAAATTGATATAGATTCACTAATCGTACCCATTCAAAATACTAACGATTCATTACAATCTACAGAATTATTTGACTCCTATCAATGGATGTTGAATGGTCAAGATATTCCAATGGCTGATCAGTCGTCACTTGTTATGAGTGACACTGGGTATTATCAACTAAGGGGTATGAATGCAAATGGTTGCGTTGGTCTATCGTCTCCATTCTACTTTTATCCAAACAGTACCAATTTGATTCAATCCGAATGGATCAACGTCTTTCCTAACCCAGTATCAAATCAAGTTACCATTGAAACGTATCTACCTAATTTCAAATATTCTGTATTTGATATGTTGGGTCGACAACTCATAGATGGAAGATCATCAACTCATACAAAAACCTTATCGATATCACAATTGTCGGCAGGAGTCTATAACTTGGTAATAACAGCCGATCAATTTTCGAAAACAAAACGTATTCATAAACTAAAGTAATATGCAAAGAGAGATTTCTAAATCATTATACGAAGAAGCCAAAAATTACTTCCCTGGTGGTGTAAGTTCTCCAGTTCGTGCTTTCAAATCAGTAAAAGGAACACCCCTTTTTATAAAAAAAGGTGATGGTGCCCTTATTTGGGATGAAGATGACAATGAATTTTTAGATTTCTGTTGTTCTTGGGGGCCATTGATTTTAGGTCATAATAATGATCATATACGTGAAACGATTCTTGCTACTGTTGTCAATGGAACTTCATTTGGTACACCCACTCGATGGGAAAATAAATTGGGTAATTTAATTTTATCTAATAACAAGTACATCGAGAAAATGCGCTTTGTCAGCTCTGGAACTGAAGCTGTCATGTCAGCCATACGTTTAGCTAGGGGCTACACCAAAAAGGATAAGATTATTAAATTTGATGGATGTTATCATGGTCATGTAGACTCTCTATTAGTCAATGCTGGTTCAGGTCTTGTTACCTTCGGCGAGAGTTCATCTGCAGGTATACCTGATTGTTTCGCCAAAGAGACGATCGTTCTCCCCTTAAACGACCTTGAGGCATTAGAAGATTGTTTACAAAAACTATCGCATGAGATCGCCTGCGTGATCATTGAACCAATACCAGCAAATAATGGGCTTTTGATACAAGAAAAAAGTTATCTAGAGGGACTTCGAACATTGTGTACTAAATACAAGGTTCTACTTATTTTCGATGAGGTGATCTCAGGTTTTCGAGTTGGTTTTGAAGGAGCCGCTGGGTTATATGATATACAGCCTGATATCATTACCTATGGTAAGATCATTGGTGGTGGGATGCCTGTAGGTGCCTATGGTGCATCATCCCAGATCATGAGTTGTGTGGCTCCAGAAGGACCTGTTTATCAAGCTGGAACACTATCTGGTAATCCAGTTGCAATGGCAGCTGGTTATGCAGCAGCCTCTCAACTAATTGCTGAGAATTTTTATGAAAATATGGCAGAAAAGACACAGCGATTTGTTTCAAAAATCCAGGAACATTGTACGGCTAATCAATACGAAGTGACTATTCACACGATTGGCTCGATCTTTTGGATTGCCTTTTCTAATGAAACGATTCGTCGCGCAGATCAAATTGATCCCGCAAGTATGGATAAATTCAAAGGTATTCATGCTGATTTATTGGATAATGGCATTTACCTAGGTCCATCAGGATATGAGGTGGGATTCGTATCGGCTGCGCATACCGAAGAACAGCTTCAAAAAGCAGCAACCATGATTTGCAAGTCAATGGATATGGTTCATCAAGTTACCTTTCAATAATTTTTTGTTTATTTACATAATAATCAATCAATCGAAAAATATATGGCAACGAAAAAGCGGGTTGTACCCATTATGTCTGACCTTTTTGCACAAGGCAAAACACCTGAAATTCTTTTCTGGGTGGGTTGTGCAGGTAGTTTTGATCAACGTGCTCAAAAAGTAACGAAAGCCTTCTGTCAGATCCTCAACGAATTAGAGATTGATTTTGCCATACTTGGAAAAGAAGAAACATGCACCGGAGATCCGGCACGTCGAGCAGGTAATGAATTTGTATTTCAGATGCAAGCACAACAGAATGTAGCTACATTAAATATGTATAAGGTTAAAACTATTGTAGCTACCTGCCCACATTGCTATAATATTCTAAAGAATGAGTATCCTAAGATCGGTCTTGAAAAATGCGATGTACTGCACCATAGTCAATTTCTTCAACAATTGATTAATGATGGAAAGCTGAAAGTTGAAGGGGGTGCATTTAAAGGAAAACAAATCACTTATCACGATTCCTGTTACCTTGGTCGTAGTAATAATGTATATCAGGCACCAAGAGCCGTATTATCTCAATTAGATGCTACGTTAACTGAAATGGTCGACACCAAGAGTAAAGGTCTTTGCTGTGGTGCTGGTGGTGCCCAGATGTTCAAAGAGGATGAAAAGGGAGATCGTCGTATCAATTCAGCAAGAACCGATCAAGTTCTTGATACGAATGCCGAATTGGTGGCAGCTAATTGTCCTTTTTGTATCACTATGCTACAAGATGGGATCAAAGAACGCGAACAACAGGACAATATTATGGTGCTTGACTTGAGCGAACTTATTGTTCAATCTAATGGCTGGTCATGATCTCTGCGGATAGTTTCTCGTCTGAATCCCCTATCTGGATCTATCAATCTGATAGAGTTTTCACAGATGTTGAATGTGAACAAATCACAAAGGAACTCAAATCCTTTGTAACTCAATGGACCTCTCATGGTCAGACATTGAAGGCAGAAGCACATATCTTTCACAAAATTTTTATTGTATTTATTGTAGAATCAACGGTAGAATTACCCAGTGGATGCTCCATCGATAGTTCGGTTCATCTTGTAAAAGAACTTGAAAAGAGTCTTCGTGTAGATTTTTTCAATCGATTAAATATATGCTATCGTTCAGATGATCATCTATACATACACTCACTTACAGAAATAAAAAAAGCAGCTAAAATTGGTACAATAACTTATGAAACAACGATGTTCGACAATAGCATTCAGACCTTCGGCAAATGGCTTGATGGATGGGAGAAACCTATCGGTGAAACTTGGCTCAAAAAAATTTTTTAATTATATAGTTTTATATATATTTAAAAAACCAATTTTTAAAACCGAGCAAAGCTCACTAAAACAACGTAATCATGCCACGATCTGAAGAGCACACGTCT
>CAXQBA010000108.1:0-3847 GCA_964221885.1 Luminiphilus sp.
AAATTCACTTTGGGGCAACTACAGAAATTGTATGAAATCATCCTTAGCAAAAAGCTAGATAAACGCAACTTCAGAAGGAAAATCCTGAAACTTGACATTTTAACTGCCTTAAATGAGAAGGAACAAGATGTTTCACACAAACCTGCTCAATATTACCAGTTCAATGTGAAAAACTATGAAAATCTTGTCAAAACAGGATTCGAAAACTTTGGATTTTAATCCAGTTTAAGTATTTGTCCTGATTTTTTCAATTCATCTGCTTCAATGGTGTAAATATATATTCCATTGGCTTGCAACATATCCTTTCTTACGGTATAGTCGTGTAAGCCAGCAGCTAAACGACCCATATTTACTTGATGTAAAACCTGACCGGTTATAGAACGAATGCTAAGTTTCACATCATGTTCACGATCCATAAAAAAAGAAATATTCGCTTGATCTTTAAATGGATTGGGTGACACACTTACGATCAAATCAGCAGCCTGCTGATCTTGAATTTCAGTTACATTCACTGAAAGATCGGGCGTTGTCAAACGTTGATCAGTAAAGATATGATATTCTCCGGGTGCCAATGGAATGGGAGCATTGACATCATTCACCTGAATAGTGTCTCCGGTCATGTAATCATACCATTCGCCGGTGTGCTGAAAGCCGGGCATCATCGTATTCAGATCCGTTACTCCGAAATTTCCAATGATGGTCACATTCATAGAAGGATCGGTCACCCACATTCTTTTTCCATTGCCCCAGACATCCAAGTCATAATTAGAAGTTCTGAAGGCAGTATTCTGAGTCTTTAAATCAATAAACGCAGAAAACGCTTTGTAAAGTCTGAGTCGATTGGGATCCTGTAGGTAATTCCAGCGCAATGGTTTCTCTTTGGTTCTTCCATTGAAGTTTATAGAAAAATCATAGCCCAGTTCACCAAACTGCCATAGCATTTTAGGACCAGGTACGGTATAAAAGAAAGCACCACACATTTCTACTCTTTTGAGGGCAGTCTCCAAAGCTCGAATATTGTATAATGTGTCGTTGTTACCATCAATGAACATATTGCCATATTCTTTACAGTCATACATAATGCGCTCTTCGTCATGGCTCTCCATAAAACCTACCAAATGTTGATAAGTCCAGCCTCTATGATTGGAAGATACAAACCATTTAAAATCCGAATCATTCTGGTATCCTAATGCAGCCTGTTTGTATTGACTGTGCGCATTACCCCAAAGCATAAAGCCGTGATTGGCCAGATCTGTCTCCTCATCATTGTTGGCAAAGTGTTCGAGAATCATATAGCAATCATTATCGTAAGATCTGACCTCATCAAAAATTCTTTTAAGCCAATAAACTCTATCGTTATCAAAGGTACCCCACAATCCAAGATCGGAGGGATAACTATACACATTGGTAAAACCTTTAGAAAGGTCAAATCTGAAACCATCTACTTTGTACTCAGTCAACCAGTACTCCAGACATCGATCAACGAAATATTGCGTCTCGAAACTGGAATGATCAAAATCACTATTGAATCCAAAAGGATGCGGAATGTAAGAGTTAAACCAAGGGTTATCATTGGTAGGTTTCCCTGAATTATTATCTAGATATAATCTAGACATCGTATTCTGACTAAATGCATGATTGAAAACTACATCCAAAATAATAGCTATCCCACGGCTATGACATTCATCAATGAAACGTTTGAGGTCGCTTTTAGGACCGTAATATTTATCTGGTGCAAAATAAAAGGCTGGACTGTAACCCCAACTTTTATTGTCGTCGAATTCATTGATCGGCATCAATTCTATAGCATTGATTCCAAGATTTTCCAGATAATCCAGAGTATCGATTAATGTGGTATAATCGTGTCTGAGCACAAAATCCCTGATCAATAGTTCATAGATGACCAGATCCTGATTCAAGGGACGATTGAATGTTGTATTCTGCCAATTGAAAGGTGTTTGAGCTGTTTGAAGAACAGATACCATCCCATTGGTATAACCCGTAGGATAATCAATCAGATTTGGGTAAGTAAAGAAAAGAATATCGATATCATTGAATTCATCTAGATATTTATCTGCCCAGGGATCAGCAATCACAACCTGTTGATCGACCATGTATTGAAAGCGATACTCCTGTTGTGGTGTCAATCCACTAATTTCAACCCAATATGCTGTGCCATCTACGGTTCGGTTCATTCGGTATGCCGGATCAATCTGCCAGTTATTAAAGTCTCCAATGACATAGGCGAAAGACTTGTTAGGCGCATACAATTGAAGCAAAACAGTGGAATCATCCACGTAGTTAATCCCGTTCAAAGAAGCAAAGGGTGGGTCTTGAACAACTGTTGGTTCATCCACCAAATAATAAATTGAATCTGAAATGATATTGCCCGAAGCATTGACCTCAAATCTCAACCAATGTTTACCTGGAGTACTGGCACTGAAAGTGTGATTAAGGTTATCTGTCCCACTAGCCTGAGCGATGGGTGCACCATCAAGATAGAGTGATATAGAGGCATTCTGATTGGACAATACTTCCACATCTACAGGATCGTTCAAGGCGGTCACCCGATAAGCATTGGTAAGGGGTTGTCTGAACATGGCATCCAGATTGGAAGTTTTAAAAATCGGAATAAATATATCCTGATCATCAACTGTTTTGCCCGCTAAAGATCCATCCTGATTTCTGAAAACAAAGGCCAGTGCATTGTAATCAGTGAGTTGATTAGTGCCATAAAAAGTGGAAGGCTTAAACTTGATCCTGTGCTGATTGTTTCCGATATTCTGCATCATTACGATGGTATCATTGATAACAAGATCCGGATCACCTGTAGGCCAGGGATTGATGCGATGTTTCCAGTCTGCATTACTCAAACTATGTTCAGAAATCACTCCAGTGTGCATATAAACTGTATTGACACCGGACAAGGCAGCATTGCCCTGAGTAGCATCAAATATAATCTCCACAGAATCTGATAGCGTAGGATATTGTGGACTGTAACTGACCTGTGCCTTAACAGCATTCAGAGCAATTAGCACAAAAAAGAATAAGCCAAAAAATCTCATTTTATTTTTGTTTAATTAACACTTCACTTTTGGAATATTTACCATTGCTGATCACCATATAGTATAGCCCATTAACAACTTCAGCTCCAAGATCGTTGTTGGCATCCCAGGTAATGGTAGAAACACCTTGATCGATTGGTCCTTGGTAAAGATTTCTTACCCTCTGACCAAGTGTATTAAAAATGGAAAAATTAATTTCATTAGTTGCTTTGGGTGCCGTGTAAGTGAATTTTACCTGATCAGAAAATGGATTGGGATAAACACTCTCAAAAGAAACCTGCAATACTTCATCTATCGAAGTAGAGTTACCAGTATTTTCAACACTAAAGGTAGAATCAGGAAGCGTAAACCCAGGTTGACCAACGTCCACTCCTGTATTACCCTGGTTCAGATAAAATATGAAAAAGTCGGTACATCCACCAGTTTTCCCACCAATCGTGCCATCCTCATTTCTGAAAACGAATCCCATACTGTAGGCCGTAGAACCAACAGGTTTAACAGTTGACGGCGGCTCTCCACTTTGACCTCCTTGACTTATGGTCTGCGCAGTACTGTAAAAAGTATCGACATCTATAAAAATTTCCCAGACACTGTCTGGCAGCGCTGACATTAGCCCCTTTCCATTATCCAGACCCCAATCGCCCACGACATGCTCCCAAACGTAATCTGGATTCTGGCAATCGATTGTGTCAGGAACTCCAGGAGTCGTAGCGGTACAGACACCACTGTGAATGTACATTTTGTAATTGTTGGTTTGGGGATCTAGATTGCACCCAGTAATG
>CAXQBA010000109.1:0-2629 GCA_964221885.1 Luminiphilus sp.
TGATAATTAGGCTGATCCATTTTTTTAGTCGATGGTGCATTGACCCAAAATTGAATGATCTCAAAGACACCGCCGTTTTTTGCAATATCAACAGTGGGACGTTCAGAGTGAATGATACCATGACCACTATTCATCCATTGAGTTCCTCCTTTCATTACAACTGATGAATTTCCAATAGAATCCCTATGGTGAATCCCTCCTTCAAAGATAAGAGTTACGGGTGCAAAACCTCTATGAGGGTGCGGCCCAACTCCAATTTGTAGTGGATCATCTCCCCCCTTGTATGTTGAGCGCCAATGATGAATCAACAAAAAGGGATCGATCTGATCGATTCCCGCTACTGGAAGTGCTTGATCCAATATGATTCCACCCATATTGATCTTCTGTGCCGATACAATTCTAATTATATTTCTCATAAATTAATTTATTCAAATGTATGGTATTTACTATGCTGGTTTCAATAATCTAGATTAAGAATTCATGGTTCAAATGACATTTTTTTCATTTTTTTTGGATTTATCAAATCATTCAGTACACATTTTACGTATGTTTCCAATATTAGGACAAATTCTATATTTTAAACTAATCCAATTCACTAAACTTTTTACTCATGAGCCTTCAGCGTTACAAACCTGGTGACCCTACAAGAATTTTTGTTGTCGAAGACGATCCCATGTACTTACGTATGATCAAATACACAATGGAATTGAACCCCGACCACGAAGTCCATACTTTTGAGGACGCTACATCTTGTATCAAACAATTACATTTAAATCCAAATATCATATCCATTGATTATACCCTACCTGATCTATCAGGCGAAAAATTATTGGAAAAGATACACCTTTATAACAAAGACATCAAAGTCATTGTTCTATCGGGCCAGAAAGATATTTCAACCGCTGTTGGATTACTTAAAAAGGGCGCATCTGATTACATAACCAAAGATGAGGAAACTCAAGAACGATTGTTGAATACCGTCAATCTTCTAAAAGAAAATACCTCATTGATTAGTGAGTTGAGTACCCTCAAAGAAGAACTTTCTCAGAAATTCAAATTTGACAAAAGTATTATTGGTAATTGTGATCGAATGCTATCGGTATACAATTTATTAGAGCGGGCCGTCTCGAATGATATCACCATCTCAATTACAGGTGAAACAGGTACGGGTAAAGAGGTTGTAGCTAAAGCCATACACTATAATTCAAGTCGTAAAAAAGGGCGTTTCGTCGCTATTAACATGAGTGCCATCCCTAGTGAATTACTTGAAAGTGAACTGTTTGGCCACGAAAAAGGAGCATTTACTGGTGCTTTGGCACGAAAACTTGGTAAGTTCGAAATGGCTAATAATGGTACACTTTTCTTAGATGAGATTGGTGATCTCGACCTACATTTACAGGCAAAATTACTGCGTGCTCTACAAGAACGAGAAATTACTCGGGTAGGCGGTGATGAGAATATTAAATTCAATTGTAGAGTAATCATTGCAACTCATAAAGACATATCCGAAGAAGTTCGGAAAGGAAATTTCAGAGAGGATCTATACTACAGAATTTTAGGCCTCCCTATTGAATTGCCACCATTAAGAGACCGTGGAAACGATATCATTCTTTTAGCAGAATTCTTTTTAAATGAGTTTGTGAAGCAAAATCCAAAACGAAAAGGTCTTAAATTATCGACACCAGCTAAAAATAAATTACTAAAGCATAAATATCCAGGTAATGTACGGGAGTTAAAAGCGGTTATTGAACTATCTGCTGTCCTTAGCACTGACAATAAGATCTCGGCTGAAGCGATTCAATTCAGAACACCGAATAGATCCATGGAGATCTTGGATTCTGAGATGACCATGAAAGAGTATACCCGCAAGATTATTTATCATTATCTAAGTAAGTACAAAAATGTGATCACAGCAGCAAGTAAGCTTGATATTGGTAAATCTACCATCTACAAAATCCTGAAAGAGGATAAGGAATTAAATGAATTATTAAAATAACAAGAAACCAAACAGATAGAGTTTGAGTAAAGAGCGATTTGACACGAATTTCTTCTACGATGTTATCTGTGATATACATCAAGGTAAAAATTTGGAGGACCTGATTCTTCATTCCACCAAACGGTTTGTACAAACTGATGAAGTCAGTGATGCCCAAATACTAATTCGAAATAAAATTCTCTTTTCAGATTCCGTAACTGGATACACCTCATTTAAATGGCAGGAAGATGATCAAATCGTGCAATCATCTTTCGAACAATTACCCATTGATTTATCCAATACAACCTACATATCTGGACCAAGAGTTATTGCCACTGATGAAGATGAATCCAACAGAAAAATAGTCTATGGTCAGATCAACAGCTATGGATTCATATCATTGACCATCAATAATGATTGCTTGAGTGATGCATTTTTTGTTCACTTTAAAAACCTAATCAATGTTTTAGAATCAAATATTCGAAATATTGGTGCAGAGAACAAGTATAAAGCTGAGGTAAACCACAATCGACGGATCATTAAAGAATTATCGATCAGTGATGAACGATATCAATCTGTGATGGATAATATTGCAGAAGGAATTGTCATTTCCGATCTGGATGATAATTTAATTTTCATCAGATCGGAAGAGCG
>CAXQBA010000110.1:0-6617 GCA_964221885.1 Luminiphilus sp.
GCTATACTAGTTGGAGATAATAAAGCATCTGAGACCTATGTCAGAAATAAGATGAAAGCTTGCCAACGAGTTGGAATGCAAAGTTCACTATTGAAATTCGACACATCCATTACAACAGATGAATTACTACTCGAGATTGATACGTTGAATACAGATCAATCCATAGATGGATTTATTGTACAACTACCCTTGCCAAAGCATATTGATGAACATAAAGTTCTGCTTCATGTAGATCCTAAAAAAGATGTTGATGGATTTCATCCGGTAAATATTGGATTAATGACACAAGGTATGCCTGTATTTGTTCCAGCAACACCTTTGGGAATAATGACCATGTTGGAACGATACGAAATCGAAACATCTGGAAAAAAATGTGTTGTCATTGGTCGTTCAAATATAGTTGGAACCCCTATGAGCATCCTTCTGTCACGTAAATCGAAAATTGGTAATTGTACGGTGACGCTGACGCATTCTCGAACGAAAGATATTGCCAAGGAAATACGTGAAGCAGATATTATCATCGCTGCCATAGGTATCCCACACTTCGTAAAAGGTGATATGGTAAAAGAAGGAGCCGTTATAATAGATGTAGGCATTAATTCTGTAGAAGATGCAAGTCGAAAAAGAGGATACCGATTAGTCGGCGATGTCGAATATGATGCATTGACCGAAAAAGCAAGTTGGATTACTCCTGTACCTGGTGGTGTGGGTCCTATGACAGTTACAGCTCTTTTAATGAATACAGTAAAAAGTTACAAAATGTACTTTGTCAAGAAATAAGTCTTTGTGAACCTACCCGTACACCATATGTTTCGTTTTTAAAAATTAGTCATGAATCCAAGCAGACGAAAATTTCTTCAATTTTTAGGTAGAACCTCCGTAGTTTTAGGTAGTACTCCACTCCTTCTTTCCACTACAAGTTGCAATGAAGTTGTTGCCTCAGAAAAGCCATTCCCATTTAAAGGAATACCACACTCATTAGCAGATGATCTTGTCCTTGCTGATGGATTAACCTATGATGTTCTGATTAGTTGGGACGACCCTATTTCATCGACGGACCGTTTTGGTTTTAATAATGATTTTACGGCGTTCATTCCATTTGACACAAAACAACCTAATGATGGCATGTTGTGGGTCAATCATGAATATTTGAATGCTATGTTCGTTTCTCAGTTTAATTTTGGAGATGACATCAACAAAAAAACAAATGAACAGGTACAAAAGGAAATGTATTCTGTAGGTGGCACATTGGTACGTATCATGAAAAATTCGAACCATAAATGGCAGGTTGTCCAAGAAGATCATAGAAATAGACGATTGACCGGTCAGACTATGATACCTTTTGCTTGGCCTTTACCAATTGATGGTGCAACAGAAGCCATGGGTACATTCGCCAATTGTTCAGGTGGTGTAACACCATGGGGTACCATCTTAACCTGTGAAGAAAATTACGATAGTTTTTACGGAGAAACCGTTCATGAAAATGGAACTTCCAAACGTATATTCAATTCCTATTATTACGGTTGGGATAAACATTATAATAATCCTCCTGAGCATTACGGATGGGTTGTTGAAGTGAATCCACTTACAGGTCAAGCAAGAAAACTCGTTGCATTGGGGCGTTGCGCTCATGAATGTGCCACTATGCATCAGACTTCTGATGGCCGTTTAGTTGTGTACACCGGTGATGACTCGAATGATGAATGTCTGTATAAATTCATAAGTAGTAAACCAGGATCTTTAGAGGAAGGTATTTTATATGTTGCCAATACTGAAAAAGGAGAATGGATATCATTGGACTATGCATCACAACCTGCTTTACAAGAAAATTTTTCTGATCAAACTGAGGTTTTAGTTCGTCTGAGAGAGGCTGCAAAAATTGTTGGTGGAACGCCTCTCAACCGACCTGAAGATATTGAAATAGATCCTATTACAGGACATGTTCTCATTTCTCTGACCAATAATAAACCAAAAGGTGATTATTTGGGGTCAATATTAAAAATCGAAGAAGACAATGCTGATAAAACTTCACTTACATTCAAAAGTGATATTTTCCTAGCAGGTGGCGAAGAAACGGGATTTGCCTGTCCTGATAACATGGCATTCGATCCGAAAGGAAATCTTTGGATCACTTCTGATATTTCTGGATCGGCAGTAGGTAAAAGTCCCTATGAAGCTTTTGGAAATAATGGCTTGTTTTTAGTTCCAGCTCATGGTCCTGACAAAGGAAAGGTATTGCAAATTGCCTCTGCTCCTGTCGATGCTGAATTAACCGGTCCCTACTTTGCACCAGACGGTAAAACCTTATTTTTGAGTGTGCAACACCCTGGTGAGAATTCGAAGTCTATGACTGAATTATCCTCAAATTGGCCTAATGGTGGAGATGAAATACCGAGACCATCTGTTGTAGCAATATCAGGAGCTGCATTAGATGCACTTATGGAATTAGGCTAGTTATTCCTCTTCACCAACTTCTTGACTATCTAATTCGAGTAGATTCCTTTGGTGTAGAAATTGATACCACTTGACGATCTTTTTAATATCAGAGACCATCACTCGATGTCTGTCATAGTTTGGTAGAATATCCGCGAAGAAATCTTTCAGTGAATCGCTAGAAGACTTTGCGTTGATTGGTAACTCTCCATCATGTGTATGCATGATTCGATTAAATACATCAGCTAAAGACGTCGTTTCATCCTCGTCCATTGTGAAAATAGAGATTGAATCTAGCGGCGTGATTTGGTGTATTCTTGATGAGGCAAAGAACCGACTCTTTGCATCTAAATCTTGAAGAATCAATCCATTTTGCTTGTTTCCAACCATTTTGTAAACACCACCTTTACCACTAACGGCAACTAATTTTTCTAAATTCATTTTATAAATTCATTTGCATGCAAAAATAATATAATTTTATTCATATTAGAATGCCAAACTAAACAAAGCAAAAAAAGGTGTTACGTTTACATGAAAAAATTCACTTTTAACAATTTTAGGAATAGATATTGAGGTCAATCAAAAAAATGAACGATGAAAAAGTTAGCGAAATTAATACTACCCACTTGCTGTTTTTTCTGCTTAACAGCTTGTAATTGTCCAGAAATCGATCCATATCATGAGTTGACCAATATAACGATCGATTTATTAGATGCGGATGGAACCCCCATTGCTAAGAACAATTACTCAAAAGATACACTATTTTTACAATTAACATTAGGAAGTAGATTCATAAGCCAAACAACGTCATTTACCTTTCAAGATCTCTTTCCATCAGCCATGGCAACTCAAAAATGTCCAACAGATGGATCCTATGGTTTTAAAGTTGGTATGGACAGCCTTGTGTTCTCCACGGATTACATACTTGATAGCTTGCCTGCTGGAAGTGATTTAAAAGATAAGATCACCTACGATAATCAACCTATGTCATATTGGTTGGAGGCGATCAATCAAGCTGGTCATATAGCGTTTCAATCGAATAATCAATTCTACATTTTTAAACTCATTCGACAATTGGGACAAAGTGGTACCTTCACATTCAAAGCTGAATTATTCACAGAAGATGGGGGCTATTTCTATGATTTGAGCACTGCTTTGCAATGGTACTGATATAATCCATCCATCACATTCTGCTTTTTAGACTTTTTCTTTTGTTTACTCCTTGCAAACCGTTAATTTTGGGGCATTATTCAACGAGAAAAAAAATGAATGTATAGATCACATACTTGCGGTCAATTACGCCTGAATGATCAGGGTAAACAAGTGACACTTAGCGGATGGCTTTCCAAGAATAGAGATTTCGGAAATTTAACCTTTATCGATTTACGGGATCGATATGGTATTACTCAATTAGTTTTTAACGCCGACCAGGATGAAAATCTATATCAGGCTGCCAAGCAACTAAAACGTGAGTATGTCTTACAAATTGAAGGAATTGTACGAGAAAGAAGTAATAAAAATACCAACATACCAACTGGCGAAATAGAAATTGAAGTACAAAAACTAACAATACTCAATTCTTCGATAACACCTCCATTTACCATTGAGGACCAAACGGATGGTGGTGAAGAACTTCGAATGAAATATCGCTATCTAGATTTACGTCGAAAAACGATTCAATCTAATATCATCTTCCGTTCAAAGGTCGCTATCGAAACTCGTAAATATCTGGCTGAAGAAGACTTTATAGAAGTAGAGACCCCTGTACTTATAAAAAGTACGCCAGAGGGTGCACGTGATTTTGTCGTTCCGTCGCGAATGAATCCTGGTCAATTTTATGCATTACCTCAATCTCCACAAACCTTCAAACAATTATTGATGGTAGCTGGGATGTATAAATACTTTCAATTGGTTAAATGTTTCAGAGATGAAGATCTTAGAGCCGATCGTCAACCTGAATTCACTCAAATTGATTGTGAAATGGCCTTTGTTACACAAGAAGAAATTCTGAATACATTTGAAGGCTTGACTCAACATCTTTTCAAACAATGTCTTGATGTTGATCTCGGTTCGTTTCCTCGTATGACCTATGATGAGGCGATGTTGAAATATGGATCTGACAAACCGGACATTCGTTTTGATATGATGTTCATTGAGTTGAATGAATTGGTAAAAGGCCATGGATTTCCAGTATTTGATAATGCCGAATATGTCATTGGAATCTGTGCTGAAGGTCAAGCAGAAAACTACTCCAATAAGGATATTAAAAATTTGACATCTTGGGTTCAACGACCTCAGATCGGCGCCAAAGGACTTGTGTATGTCAAATACCAATTAGACGGTTCCATTAAATCCAGTGTAGGTAAATTTTATGATGATCGTATCTTAAAATCTTGGTTGGATAGAGCAAATGCTAAGCCAGGAGATTTGTTGCTAATTCTTTGTGGTGAAACCGATAAAGTTCGAAAACAGTTGAATGAACTTCGATTGGAAATGGGAGACCGTATGGGACTTCGACCTAAAGATGTTTTCAAACCTCTATGGGTTGTTGATTTTCCTTTGTTGGAGTGGGATGAGGAAACCGAACGATTCCATGCCATGCACCATCCATTCACCTCACCGAAAAAATCGGATATGGAACGAATGCTGAATGGTGATCATGAAACAATGAAATCATTACGAGCTGATGCCTACGACCTTGTAATCAATGGTTGGGAGATCGGTGGTGGTTCTATTCGGATCCATGATCGTGCATTACAATCGAAGAACTTTAAACTACTTGGCTTCACTGAACAAGAAGCTGAGGCACAGTTTGGTTTCCTATTAGGTGCCTTTGAGTATGGTGCGCCACCTCATGGTGGTATCGCCTTTGGTTTTGACCGTTTGGTATCCATCATGAAAGGTGCCGATTCTATTCGAGATTTCATGGCCTTTCCAAAGAATAATCAAGGTCGTGATGTTATGATCGATGCACCTGCTGACATCGATACTTTACAACTTGATGAATTATTTATCTCGCTGGTTGAAAACAAGGATGCTGAGGTATAATTATGTTGAGTGTAAACAATATATCCGTAAAATATGGTGATCGATATGTTTTAAAAAATGTATCATTTTCCATTTCACATTCAGAGCGAGTTGGTCTAGTTGGCTTGAATGGAGCTGGTAAATCGACCACCTTGAAGATCATTGCAAAGGATATGTCACCACATCAGGGTAATATTGCACTTCCAACTAAAGCTACAGTTGGCTTTCTTCATCAGGATATGAGTATACCAAAAGGTAAAACAGTTATTGAAGAAACGATGAGTGTGCTCAGTGACATGTTAGCACTTGAACAAGAGATCGAAGCAATAAATCATCAAATCGAACATCGTACAGATTATGAGAGTGATGATTATCTATCTTTATTCGATCAGTTGAATGAGCTAAATGATCGATTCCAATTATTAGGAGGACATACCAAATCAGCAGAAGCTGAAAAAATTCTAAAAGGGCTCGGCTTTAATAAGAATGATTTTACGAGGAATACCAGTGAACTAAGTGGTGGATGGCAAATGCGTGTTGAGTTAGCTAAAATGTTATTGCACGCTCCAGATTATTTACTCCTTGATGAGCCGACTAATCATTTGGATATTGAATCCATTTTGTGGTTGGAAGATTTTTTAAAAACCTATGAAGGATCGGTTGTCATGATTTCTCACGACCGTACCTTTTTGGATAATGTCACGAAACGTATTTTAGAAATAGAATCAGCTTCTATTTATGATTACAGGGCCAATTACACCAAGTTTCTAGTTCTACGAGAGGAACGACGATCCAATATGTTGAATGCTTATGAAAATCAACAAAGAGAAATTGCACGTAAAGAACAACTCATTGATAAATTCAGGGCAAAAGCAACAAAAGCCAAAATGGCTCAGTCACTTATCAAAGAATTGGGCCGAATGGAGAAGGTAGAACTCGACCTGATCGATAATACTAAAATGTCCGTTCAATTTGATCCCTCTCCACGATCTGGTCAAGAAGTAGTTCGTATTGATAATGTTAGTAAATCATATGGTGAATTAAATGTATTGGATCAAGTTTCATTGACGATTCATCGAAAAGAGCGTGTCGCATTTGTTGGAAAAAATGGTGAAGGAAAATCCACATTGACGAAAATCATCATGGGTTTAGTTAAA
>CAXQBA010000111.1:0-3680 GCA_964221885.1 Luminiphilus sp.
CTAAATTAAAAATCATGAAAATAACAGGAGCTGAAGCTATACTTCGATGTTTACAAGCAGAAGGTGTTGAAACCATTTTTGGTTATCAGGGAGGCGCTATCATGCCCGTTTATGATGCATTATATCAGTTTGATGATCAACTTAAACATGTACTCACACGACATGAACAAGGTGCCATTCACGCCGCCCAGGGTTTTGCAAGAGCTGGTCAATCGGTAGGTGTCTGTTTTGCAACATCTGGCCCAGGTGCGACCAATCTGATCACTGGACTAGCTGATGCCATGATCGATAGTACCCCATTAGTTTGCATAACAGGACAAGTTCACTCCTCTCTGCTAGGAACCGATGCATTTCAAGAAACGGATGTGGTTGGCATCTCTATGCCTGTAACAAAATGGAATGGCCAGATTACTAAAGCCAGTGATATCCCCTCTGTATTAGCTAAAGCATTTTATGTCGCACGTAGTGGAAGACCAGGTCCCGTCCTTGTCGATATTACAAAAGATGCACAATTTGAACACTTCGATTTCCAATACGAAAAATGCACAGGCCTGCGATCCTATCAGCCCAAACCTGTTGTGGATTATACAAAGGTTACACGAGCTGCAAAATGGATCAATGAGGCACAAAAACCACTCCTACTGATCGGCCAAGGTATCATTCTAAGCCAAGCTGAGCAGGCACTCTGTCAGTTTTTAGAAACCACGGGTATTCCGACCGCGTGGACCCTTCTTGGATTATCAGCTCTTGCCACCGATCATCCGTTGAATGTCGGTATGTTGGGCATGCACGGCAACTACGCTCCTAACGTCAAGACCAATGAATGTGATCTCCTGATCGCTGTAGGTATGCGTTTTGACGATCGAGTTACGGGCGATACCAGTCGCTATGCCAATCAAGCTAAGATCATCCACATCGATTTGGATCCTGCTGAGATCAATAAAAATATCAAAGCGGACCTTGGTATTGTTGGCGACGCTAAACACGTTCTCGAGCTACTTAATCAACTCTGTAAAAAAAGAACGCATACAGATTGGCTTGCCTCCTTCAACGACTTGTATACACATGAATACAATGAAGTCATTCACGATCACTTCCATCCTCAATCCGAACAATTGCATATGGGTGAAGTCGTTCATTCCATATCGGAAGCCTTCGATCACGATGCTGTTTTAGTCACCGATGTGGGTCAACATCAAATGGTAGCGAGTCGCTATTTTAAATGCAAACAATCCCGATCAAATATCACAAGTGGTGGATTAGGTACCATGGGATTTGCGCTACCAGCAGCGATGGGCGCTCAAATGGCTTGTCCAGAACGCCCAGTTGTTGCCTTTATCGGAGATGGTGGTTTTCAGATGACCTTACAAGAATTGGCTACGATTCGTCAAGAAAACCTACCTATTAAGATCGTCATTCTCAATAATCAGTACTTAGGTATGGTTCGTCAATGGCAGGAATTATTCTTTGAAAAACGATATGCCGAGACTGCCATCTGGAGTCCTGACTTTGTCAAAGTAGCTGCTGCCTATGAGATCGCTGGAAAACAAGTCAATAAGCGAGAAGATCTAGCGGACAGCATTCAAGAAATGATAGAGCATGATGGCCCATTCTTGTTGGAGGTCATGGTCGGAAAAGAAGAAAATGTCTTTCCAATGATACCAACAGGATGTTCCGTCAGTGAAATTCGATTAGCCTAACGATTATTCAATCCATATCTCATGTCAAGAACAAAAAACTATACAATATCTGTTTTCACCGAAGATTTTATCGGTCTATTGAATCGTGTTTGTATTGTATTCACCAGAAGACACCTCAATATCACGAGTATTACAGCCTCTCCGAGTGAAATACAGGGCATACATCGCTATACCATTCTGCTGCGTTGCACAGAAGATCAGGTACGAAAAGTAGTTGCGCAGATCGATAAGATCGTCGATGTGTTGAAAACATTTTATCATGAAGATGAACAGACGATCTATCAAGAGATCGCATTGTATAAAGTAGCAACGCCATTATTGGGGAGATACAATACCGAACGAGTCCTCAAGGATCATCATGCGCGTGTCATTTCGATGACGGAACAATATACCGTTATTGAGAAAACGGGAACCGAATCACAAACACAGGCTCTTTTTGATGACCTGAATCAGATTGGCATTCTCGAGTTTGCACGCTCAGGCCGAGTGGCTATCACCAAACCAATGCAATCACTGGAGGCACATCTCCAACTTTCATAATTATAAAACCATTTTAGAAACTTTAAATAAAATACTATGGCAACATTACGTTTTGGCAATGTAGAGGAAAATGTAGTTACTCGAACTGAATTTCCATTAGAAAAAGCAAAAGCGACCTTACACGGTAAAACCATTGCTGTTATCGGTTATGGTGTACAGGGTCCTGGACAGGCATTAAACTTAAGAGATAATGGTTTGAATGTCATTGTTGGACAACGCAGACCCTCAAAAAGCTGGGAAAAAGCCCTTGCGGATGGCTGGGTTGAAAATGAAACGTTGTTTTCGATCTCTGAAGCCTGTCAACGCGCCGATGTGATCATGTATCTGTTGTCTGATGCGGGTCAAATCGATTCGTGGGATACCGTTAAACAACAATTAACGCCTGGGAAAACCCTCTATTTTTCGCATGGTTTTGGTATCACATACAACAACCAAACGCAGATTGTTCCACCTTCTCATGTCGATGTGATCTTAGTGGCACCCAAAGGATCGGGCACCTCATTACGTCGATTATTTCAAGAAGGAAAAGGACTGAACTCGAGCTATGCGGTTTATAAAGATTATAGTGGTCAGGCCAAACAAACCGCTATTGCTATGGGTATCGCCATTGGTTCCGGATACCTTTTTGAAACGGATTTCAAAAAAGAGGTATTTTCTGATCTAACCGGTGAAAGAGGTATCTTGATGGGTGCTTTGGCTGGATTGTTTGAGGCTCAATACCATGTTCTACGTAAAAATGGGCATTCACCCTCTGAGGCTTTTAATGAAACTGTAGAAGAGTTGACACAAAGTCTGATGCCACTAGTTGCTGAAAAAGGGATGGACTGGATGTTTGCAAATACATCCACCACAGCTCAGCGAGGTGCCTTAGATTGGAAAAATAAATTCAGAGATCTTAATATTCCATTGTTCAACCAGTTGTACGACGAAGTATCCAGTGGTCGAGAAGCGGCTCATGTTATTGAGCAAAACAAAAAAGAGGATTATCGAGCTAACCTTGAAAAAGAACTAGCCGAAATCGATCAATCTGAATTGTGGCAAGCTGGTAAGGTTGTTCGAGAATTACGTGCACAATAAAAGGGTCACTATGCAAACCAATCTTCTTTACAATCCAGTATCAATGGATCGAGTGGAACAGACACATCGATTATTGAAAGACATTATTGTGGATACGCCTACTGAATATAATGCGTACTACTCTGAACAATATGGTTCCTCCATTTATTTCAAACGGGAGGATCAGCAAGTAGTAAGATCGTACAAAATTCGAGGGGCCTACAATAAGATCCGTAGTATTGAATGTACACAGTCCTGTACCATTGTTTGTGCATCCGCTGGTAATCATGCACAAGGCGTTGCGCTTGCTTGTCAAAACCTGGCCATTAAAGGTGTGATTTGCATGCCCAGCACAACGCCATTTCAGAAGATTGAACAGGTTAG